>DAOVNN010000325.1 GCA_030630165.1 Candidatus Krumholzibacteriota bacterium | reverse complement strand
GTATGCCGGAAACGCGGCATGTGGAGAGGGCCTGGTCTTCAATCCCGGAGAGCGGGTCGAGGGGTATACGAATTTTCTCTGGGTCATCATCCTGGCAGCGGCGGCAAAGGCAGGCATCCCGCTTGTACCGGGAGCGAGGATCCTCAGTCTCCTCTTCTCTGTCGGAACGCTGCTGCTCGCCTGGCGGACCTGCAGCGCCGTCATACCGGAAAAAGAAAAGAAAACAGTCGGTACGGGCGTCGCGGCCGCAGCGCCGCTGATCCTTGCCGCGTCCGCTCCATTCGTCACGTGGGCCCTCTCGGGCACAGAGATCCCCATGTTCACTTTCCTGCTCACTGCCGGAATTTTCCTCCTGTCGACGCAGAGGGGACCCCGCCCGGTTTTCGCAGTATTCGCCGTGCTCACGCTGGTGCGGCCTGAAGGTGCCGCATACTATATCCTTGCCGCCGTTCTTCTCATCGTGCGGGGAGAGAAGCCTCGCAGGGTCGCGGCCGAAGGGATCCTCACGGCAGCCTTGCTCCTCGCTCCCTATCTCGCCTGGAAGATCTACTATTTCGGCGACTTGCTGCCCAACACATTCTACGCCAAGACCGGCGCACCGGCGGTCCAGCTCCGCAACGGGATCGCCTATACCCTGCGATTCGCCGCATGGTATGCCTGGCTCCCCGTGGCGGCCTTCTTCTTCCTGCGCGCGGGAAAAGAACGGAATACAGACCACGGAGGAAATTACGGGAGGATGATCGTTCCGATGTCGGTCATCGGTCTCAACTGGGTTCTCGTGACGATCCTCGGGGGGGACTGGATGCCCCAGTACAGATTTCTTGTACCGTCTGTCCCGGCGATGGCAATCATGGCAGCGGCGTCGATCCCCCGCGCCACCATGTTACAGCGGACAGGTCAGCGGAACCGGGGCGGCGCCTGGCCGGCTGTCGCGCTCACGGTGATATTCGCCAGCTTGGCAATGGCTCCCGGCTCGTCCGACTATGAAGGTTTCGAGCGTGAAAGGCTTGCCGTGAAGGCCTTTGGATGGGTCGGCGAGATCCTGGGAAACAGGCTTCCTGAAGGGACGATCCTGGGATGCGGATCGACCGGAGCCATAGGATATTACAGCGACCTGCCTGTCGTAGACATACTCGGGCTCACCGAGCCGGAGATCGCCAGAAACGGAAAGATCGTCTCCAGTCAACCGGGGCATATGAAGAGTCTGGGATCGCATGTCCTCGACAGGAAGCCCGATCTGCTGCTTCTTGGAAATATACAGATACACCGGGGAAGGCGGCCGGAGGATATTGGAAGGATCAAGATACAGGAAAGGGACATCATCCTCGACCCCCGTTTCAGCAATGACTACGAGTATATGAACCTGCCGATGGGTGGAGGATTCTTTCTGTCCTGCTACAGACGTTCGGGCTCATCGGTCTTTTCGGAATAGGCCGCATCCGCAAGAGACGGTATCACGAGCCATAACCAGAAGATGAACTCGTACCCGATAGGAATAAACATCGCGTTGACGGCCACAGCGACCTGCTGAACCATCAGCAGCCTTCCCAGGCTTGCCCTCTCCCTGTTTATTTTCGACCGCATCATCGACCGTATGATAAAGATATTTCTGATGAAGATCGTCGAAATGACCGCCAATCCCGGAAGGCCCAGTTCGGAGAAGATCTGCAGGAACGCGTTGTGAACGACCTTCGTAAATGGAAGAAAACGCGACGCCTGGTAGATGAAATTTCCTATACCGACGCCGAAGAACGGATTCCTCAGTCCCAGTATCAATGCGACCTTAAGGGTGTAAATCCTGACAAGTATCGCGTAATCCTGAGAGACTTGCTGCGCCGCCTCATACATAGAGGTTATCCGGTCCCAGTACATTGTCGGCGCCGCCACCGCCAGGATGACCGTGCCAATCGCAGCGATCGTCATGACCGCCCGGTTCTTTCTCTCGACGACCAGAAGTGCGCCGAGGATCACGATCAGGCTGACGAAGCCACCCCTCGAGAAACTCAGCATAAGAACGTAGACCGCCCCGGCCAGAGCGACAAGGATCAGGGGCCTTGCATAACGGGGCCTGTCGAACCTGGCCAGCAGGAAGAGCAGGATGGGGATTATAAAGATCTGGTGGAAGGCAAAAATGTTCGCCTCGAACTGATAACCTTCATAACGCAGGATGCCTTCTCCCCACATCAGCGTCCTCGAAGCATAGCCGCCGGGGGGCGGAACAATAAAGGGAAGGAAATCGCTGATCATCGTCGCAATCGTCATCAATATCAGAAAAGCGAGGAAGTGTTTCCTTGAATCTACCAGGAGCAGCGCCGCCGCGATGACCAGTATCACGCCCACCAGGGATTCGAAGTCGTGTGTCGCCGGCGGGAGGTCCTCGGCCAACGCCATCGACTGAAACGCGATAAGGACGAACGCAAGTATCAGCGCCGCAAATAGCCTGTCCTTTATTACAAGTTTGCGCCCGTCGAGCCAGACGGCGACAAGAGCGGAGACCAGCAGAAGGGACAGGGGCCTGAACAACCTCATCGGCAGAAAGATGTCTAAGTTGGTAAACCTCATGAACAGGAGGATCGCCAGTACGTATTCCGGCTTCGATATCAGGAAGAACAACGTCGGAAAAGCGAGAATGGCCAGCAGCAGAAGCCTGATCGCTCCTGACGGGAGAAACACCGCCGCACCCGTTACGAGCGCTGCCGCCGCAAATACCACGCTGACAAGCCGCCATGAGACTCTGCGTGAATCGCCGTTCATACTCCAGTTTCCTCCGAAACATCTTTATCCGTCGACATCTTCTCACGAACGAGGATAATGAAGCAGGCCCACAACATACTCGCCACCGTCAGGATTATCACGATCTGCTTTCTCTTCGGCCAGCTCCTTCGCTCCGGAACGACAGGAGGATCGATGACACGGATCACACCGACAGTGCTGCTCGCCGAGATCCTCGCATCCTCCAGCTTGAGTCTTACGAACGCCAGGGTGAATTCCTGCGCCATCCTCTCGGCGACCATGCCGAGATACTCAGTGGCCAGACCCGGCATATCTGTGAGAGGTGGGAAAAGATTATCTGCATCTCCGGTTTCTGTCGCTCTTTTGATCTCCTCCCTGAGTTTCTCGATCTCCAGATCGAGCCTCTTCAGATCCGGAGAATTCCCGCGGCGCGTCATGCTCATCATGCTTCTTTCCACCTCGAGAACGCTCACTCTGGCTGTAAGAGCGCCTATGACCCGGAACGCCGCTTTTGCCTGACTCTCGAGTTCGAATATGCCCCTGGCCTTCATGTATTCGCTCATGACCGAATCCGCCGCTGCCCTGGCACCCTCTCCTCTGGCCAGTTCTCTTTCGAGATAGATG
>DAOVNN010000035.1 GCA_030630165.1 Candidatus Krumholzibacteriota bacterium | reverse complement strand
GATAAGGACGACAAGAATGAGGATCTCGACCACGACCTGTGTAATCGCGATGTCCGGCGCCCCGAGCATCAGGAATATGATACTGAGGCTGAACCCGACAACGCCGACCGATATCACCGAAGAAAGCAGGTTCTTCGTCTCGATCGCGATAATCGAACCGACTATCATGAACACCAGCAGTAAAAGGAGAATGATCTCCATCCGTATACCTTTCCCTCTTCGTTTGCTACAAGGCTAAGAACATCAATGCGAACGCCAGCGCACCCAGCCCTATGATCGTCCATGACAGGTACGTCGACAGAATGCCGTTGTGAAGGCCCCTGAGCACCTGGACGACGCTGAACCCCAGCTTGCCCCAGATGTTGTAGGCGTCCATCGCGCCGCTCTTTCCATCCCTGAACAGGGCCGAATAGGCGGGCTTCAGATCGTCTGTCACGGTCTTGTAGAAATGCGTGCCGGGGATCCTCATCTCTTCGTTTTCCAGGACATTTCCGCCGATCCACACATCTTCAACGACACGCACGCGCCTCGTCTTGCCGAACGCGTAAATGATAAGCCCGATGAACATCCCCGCGACCATCAGAACGGTCGCGACTGCCGGGCTCCAGTAGCCGGAAGCTGTACTTACCGTCATCTCCTCGATGCCCACCCCTGTCGAACCGGCTACGCTCGGCAGGATAAACTGCTCGAGCGGCAGCTTCGCGTAGATGCCAAATACTATACAGAGGATCGCGAGAAATATCATCGGGACCTGCATGGTGAAGCCGACCTCGCGAACGCCGTCGAACTTCTCCTGGCGTCTCCCGAGGAAGACCGAGTGAAGCACCTTTACAAATGACGCAAGCGTCAGTGCGCTTCCGAATACAGCCACCACGAGGAATATGACATTGTAGCCCGGCCCTTCGAGCATTCCCTGGTAGACAAGCCATTTTGATACGAATCCATTGAACGGCGGCACGCCGGAGATCGCCAGGGCCGCCACAACAGTCGTGAGGAATGTCACCGGCATCAGTTTCGCCAGCCCGCCGAGCTGCTCGAGATCGGTCGTGCCGACCCTCTTCTCCATCGCTCCCGCGGCGAGAAAGAGCCCGCTCTTGTATATGGCGTTGTTGAGCATGTGGAACAGACCGCCGACTATCGCTACCGGTATCCCGCTTCCTACGCCGAGCACCATGTATCCGACCTGGCTGACGGCGTGGAAGGAGAGAAGTTTCTTGAAATCGTGCTGTACGAGCGCCATCAGGACGGCGAACAGTATCGTGACCGCGCCGATGATCATCATCATCAGCGAGAGGCCCGATCCCGGCCTGATCGCAAAGATGTCGAGCGATATCCTCGCCAGCAGGTATATGCCGAGAAGCTTGTCGAGAGCTGCCGGCAGGAAAGCCATCGTCGGCGCCTGCGTCGGCTTCGCCATAGCGGGGACCCATGAATGCAGAGGCATCGCACCGGCCTTCGCTATCGCTCCGACGAAGAGGAGCAGGAAGGCGATCACACCGGTCGACGTACCGGTCGATATGCTGAGCGACGAGATAGAAAGTGTCCCGTAGGCTATCCATATGACGATCACGCCGAGGAACATCGCCGCGTCGCTGAATCCGAGTATCGTGAAGCATTTCTGCGCCGCCGTCTCGTGCCCCTCTCCACCCAGGTTGACAAGAAGGTATAGAAGCAGCGTCAGGACCTCCCAGCACACGAGCAGCAGGAGGAGATTATCGGACAGCACGGCGCATCCCGCAGCGGAAAGAGTCCAGAGGATGTACGAGTAGTAGATCCCCGACGTCTCCCTGTCCTTGAACCAGTACCCTATCGAATAAAGCACGATCAGGACGCCGAACAGCGCTATGAACAGCAGCACGAACGAGCTGAATCCGTACAGCTTCAGGGCAAAGTCAAACTGGAAGACATCACCCATCGTGAATATCGTCCTGAAGTATTCGGACTCGCCGATCCCGAACAGTTTGACTGCCTTGATAAAGAGCCAGCCGGCCGATATCAGGGCGATTATCCCGGCAGGCAGCCTCGCTTTCTTAGGAAAGAAGAGGGTAAGGACGCCCATTGCTGCCGGCATAACGATTACGTACAGAAGTTCATGCATGCGTTCAACTCCGCTACGCGTATAAGTGTTTCGTTACATTCCAAGCTGCCTGCGGATCTCTTCGGTCTTCTCCGCTGACAGTTTAATCAGGTCTCCCTCAGAGAGAAGGTATCTCTCGCCGGAATTCACATCCACACGGCCGACGCGCTCGGTGCACGAGTAACAGGGATCGACTGCCGCCGTAATAAGACCGGCGTCTGCCACCGTGTTGCCCGGCACGCTCGCTTCGTTCGTGAGGATGTTATTAAAGCTCGGGGCCCGGATCTTGTGCCTCATCGGCATGTTCCCGCCATTCGAGCGGATGTAGTGAAGCACCTCGCCGCGCGGGGCCTCGTACACCCCGATCCCTTCGCCGGGCGGCACCTCGCCGATCTCCATGCAGAGCTCGCTGTCGTCCTTCATCGGGCCCATGGCCTCGAGCTTGTCGAGACACTGCCTGATGATCTTTATCGCTTCGAAGTTCTCGAGCTGCCTTACGACAGCCTTGTCAAAGACATCGCCGTTCTCGCAGACGATGACGTCAAAATCGAGCTCACCGTAGGCATCGATCGGGTGATCGCGCCTGGCGTCGACATTGTATCCTCCCGCTCTTGCCGTGGGGCCGAGCGCGCCGTACAGCCGGCACTGGTCCTTGTTGAAAATGCCGACAGTCTTCGTCCTGGCGTGTATCACCGGATCGTCGACGATCGCATTGGTGAGCATGTCGTTCTTCTTCCAGAGTTCATCGAGCATCCCCCGGACCATTCCAAACTGGGTCTCCGGTATGTCGCGCCTGACGCCGCCGATGCGCATCATCGCATAATGGTTCCTGTTGCCTGTAACGGCCTCGAGAATGTCGAGAAGAGGCTCGCGGTACTTCCAGGTCCACATGAAGACCGTGTTGTAGCCGATGAAATGACCGGCCAGTCCCGTCCAGAGCAGGTGGCTGTGCAGCCTCTCGAGCTCGGCGGTGATGACCCTGAGGTACTGAGCCCGCTTCGGGATCTCGACCTGCAGAAGGTCCTCGACCGCCTTGACATAAGCGTACGGATGGGAGCAGGAACAGATACCGCAGACCCTCTCTACGAGGAAGGGGACCTGGTCCCAGGTCTTCGACTCGGACAGGATCTCGATCCCCCTGTGGCTCCAGCCGATTGTCATGTCGATATCGACTACGTTTTCCCCGTCGACATGGAGCTCGAAAAATTCGGGCTCCTCGAGAATCGGGTGAAACGGGCCGATCGGAATCTTTTTAACCATTTCTGTTCACCTCTTTATCAACACAGCCATGATGGCCTGAAAATCGTCTACGGGTTCTGCCCCTTCACGGGCCTTCCTGCCACCTCGTCGGCCCTTTCCTGACCGTCGTGCTTGTTCCGGGACATCTCGTGCTTGTCCTTGTTCTCCCTTTTGTGGGGATAGAAATCGCACGGCCTCGTATCTGACCTCAGGACCGGCCTGAGGTCGGGGTGGTTCCTGAAGTTGACCTCGTACATCTCCCATATCTCGCGCTCGATCCATTTCGCTCCAGGAATCAGCGGAGAAATCGAATCGAGCTCGGGGTTGGGCTTCTTCGCGAAGGTCTTGATCGTTACGAAATAATGCTCTTTATCGAAGGGGAAAAACATCATGACCTCGACTCCGTCACGGTCATCGATGCCGACGCCAGTATCGAACCTCGCGTCGAGATCGTTGAACAGGAACGAGGCGAGATCGACCCAGATCTCGTTCTCGGCATATATGTAGACCCTCTTCTCCGAACGATCGGCTATCTGGACCTTGTCGCCGAACTTCTCCGCGATCTTCTTCTTTACTTCTTCCTTATCCATATCTTTCGCTTTCCCTCTTCAGTCAGGTTTACAGCGTATTGAGTACCTTGACGACCCCGGCGATCAGTGCCTCCGGCTTCGGCGGGCAGCCGGGGACATATGCGTCGACCGGGATGAACTTATCCACCGGCCCTATGATATTGTATCCGTCGCGGAAGATTCCGCAGCGGCATCCGCACGCCCCGATCACAATCACCTTTATCGGCTTCGGCGCCGCCTCATACAGCCTCTTCAGCCGCGGCAGGATGTTTCGCGTGACCGGACCGGTGATGAGCAGTACATCTGCGTGCCTGATGCTGCCGACCAGGACAATACCGAATCTCTCGATATCGAACCTGGGCGTCAGAGCATCGAGGATCTCGATGTCGCAGTTGTTGCACGCGCCGGTGTTCACGTGAAAGACCCAGGGCGATTTCTTTAATGCTTTGAGCGCCAGTGACATTTAAAAAGCCTCCGCCGTCTAGTACCCCAGCACCGCCAGGATCAATGCAATAATCGAAAGTACGAGCATCGGACCCCAGAAGAACCGCAATGCCTGGTCGATTCTCACCCTGGGATTCGTATTCTTTATAAGGACCATGATCGTTACAATCGCTACAAATTTCAGGATCGTCGTGAGGATCCTGATTCCATCGAACGAGACGCCGCCCCAGAACATCGTTATGATGAATATCGGTACGACGAAGAACATGATAGCCATGTTCAGCTTTATGACGGCAAGGGGTGCGCCCGAATACTCGATATGAGTTCCGCCGGCCAGCTCCGTCTCCGCCTCGGGAATATCGAATGGAAGCATCGTGCACTTCGCCTGGGCGCAGAATATCGCGACGATAAACGCGATGGTCCCGGAGAAGCTTCCAAGCATGACGCCATTGGAGGACTGGAAGTTCAGGATCTCCTCGATGGAGAAGCTGCCGACCTTGTATACCGTCGTCAGCATCACGATCACGAGAGGCAGCTCGTACGCGAAGAGCAGTTTCATCTCGCGTGCCGCTCCGAGTATCCCGAGCGGGTTGCCCGAAGCGCTCGCTCCGATGATCATCGCGATCGCGGGAATCGTCATGATATAGAGAACGACGATCGAGTCGCCGACAAACGATGTCTCAGGATAGAGGCTTGCCACCCACAGGATCGTCGAAGCCAGCGTGGCCGCGGCGAGACCGATGACCGGAGCTATAAGAAATCCGGTCGCCTTTGCCCCGGCGGGAACGATGACTTCCTTCCCGAGCAGTTTCACGGTGTCGGCAAACGGCTGGTACCAGGGAGGTCCGACCCTCCAGTGTACCCGCGCGGTGACCTTCCGGTCCACCCACGTCGCCAGAAGGCCGACGACCGCCGTGAAAAGGAACCCGGGAAATATCAGATAGTATAACAGATATCTCGCAGCGTCCATAGGTCCTCTCCGCTAACGCTCCAGCATCCAGCGGGCGAAATAGCGCCCGCCTTCAGCGGCGTGCCTGTGTTTCTTCTCCAGGTCGGTGAGCTCCTCGAATACGAGAGCCCCCGACGTACATGTCGCGACGCAGCGCGGCTGCTTTCCCTCTTCCAGCCGATCATAGCAGAGGTCGCATTTCGGCGACACGTGCCATGTCGAATGCATGAACATCACACCGAACGGGCAGGACATGATGCACGACTTGCAGCCGATGCAGAGCTGGCTCTGGCGTATGATCGTGCCGTCGTCGTCTTTCTTGATCGCGTCCTGGGGACATACCTCGAGACAGAGCGGCGTGTCACAGTGCCTGCAGTGGAGAGGCATGAGGGCGACCTCTTCCACGGCTCCATGCTTGAGCAGCCCCTGGTCATGGTGCCCCTGGGCGCAGGCGGCGGCGCAGGCGCGGCATCCGGTGCACAGGTTCATGTTGATATAGATTCTCTTCTCCATAACCTCAGCTCTTCTCGCTTTGCCTGCCCAGGGTCACCGCGACCGGGGCGAGGCTTATCTCACCGTGACGTTCGTCCATCTTCCACGGGAACAGCTTGCGGACCGAGGGAAAGTGTATCGTCGCAGCGACGGTCTTTCCCTCGAGCTTACCCGTCGTCCTGGCCGTCAATACGACCTCTCCGCCCTCGGAGGCCACCTTCAGAAGGTCGCCGTCACGAAGGTTCATCTCTTCCGCTATCTGCATGGAGACCATCAGTTCCGGCTCGGGGCAGGTGACCTTTGACCAGAACAGGTTCCTGCTGATCGATCCATCCGCGGCATGTACCGCATCGCTCCATGGTATGAGAATGGTATCCGCATTCTCCAGATTTTTCATTTCCGCCGCGTAGCCCGCCCAGTCTCCGGCAAGGCTCTCTCCGGCTCCGGTCCTTCCCGTTTTTCTCTCGACGAACGCGGCCTCCAGCTTCGTCCCCATCTCCTTCGCCAGGTCGGTAAGGAACTGGCCGTCGCTGACCGCGCCGGCGATAGGGTCAATCGTCTCTTCGCGTACGATGTCCTCTTCGAACGAGGGCGATACCGTGCCCTTCTTCTCGACCAGGGTCGCCGCGGGTATCACGACATTCGCGCCTGTAGCGGCCGCCCCCCGGAAGAGCTGCGTGGCAACGGTGAATTTACTGTCGCGAAGGGCCTTCTCCACCGGTGCGGCGGGGAAGGTCGAGAACGGGTCGATCCCGAGAAGGACGAACGCCTGCATTTCTCCGGAAACGAAGTTGGAAAGTACCTTTCCAGCTCCGGCGCCGGCGAGCACCGAATAGATGCCCCATGTGTTCTGCTGAACAAACTGGGCATCGAAGACGCTCTCTCCGGGACATATCCTCGTTACCGCCTCGGCCATCAGGGAAACCAGGCCGGGTGCTCCGAAGCGTCCAAATATATTCGAAACATAGGTCTCGACCCTGGCGGCTCCCAGCAGGGAACCGGCCGCGCCCTCGAGATCGTCCTTCGAGACGCCGCCGAGACGTTCGATATCGTTCCAGTCAACAACACCGAGAAGCTTGCCGAGTTCGCCGGGCAGCTGCGCGCCGCTCTTCGCGGCCGCCGCCTTGAGCAGTCCCGCCAGGACCGCCGGCTCTCCGCCGGGCCTGCACGCGAGGTGCATGTTGGCAAACCAGGCCGAGTGGTTCTTCCCGGAACTGATCGTGATGACCGCGTTGCCCCTGCCACCGAACTTGCCCGCGGCAACGGCCTTGGCCGTGCACGGATGCTCGGTGAAGGGATCTCCGACGAGCAGGAAGACCTGCCTCTCGCCCTCGGGCTTCTGCCCGGCGGGAGTGAGGCCGGAAAGGTCCAGTCCCATCCACGTCCTGAAGAGCGGGATGTCGTCGGGTGCCATGAGAGCTATATTCTCGGTACCTATCACCTCTCCGGCGAATTTCACTGCCAGCGCCGCCTCTTCGTTCGTCAGGTTATCACCGACCAGAACGCCGATGGCGTTGCCGCCGGCATCGTTTTTAATGGCCGAGAGGTTCTTCGCCGCTTCCTTGACAGCGGCTTCATAAGAGGTCCTTTCACCCAGGACGAACGGGTAGTTGAGCCTGTCGGGGTGGGAGACGAACTCGACCATCGCCGCCCCGCGGGCACAGAGACTTCCGCCGTACTTCGAATCCTCACTGTCGTCCCAGTCCAGCGAAAGGACCGATTCGTTCGTGAAGATCGGGCTCCTGCCGCCGCCTCTGAGGATCAGGGGACAGGCAAGGGAGCAGATCGAACAGTTGCTGCGTATTTCACTCATAGACTGCTTTTCTTCCCGGGCTGCACATGCTGCCCAACCACAAGTGAACTAGCCGAACACGTTCGGAACGTGCTTGATCTTGTCGTAACACATATCTGGACCGTCGACGCACAGGTAATAGTGGCCGACGTTACAACGTCCGCACTTGCCCATGCCGCAGGACATCTTTCTGTTCATCGAAAGATAGATCTGCGGGGGTTTGTAGCCGATCTCGAGAAGTTTCAGGGTGACGAACTTGAGCATGATCTCGGGGCCGCACGAGAGGGCGTAGCTGTCGACAATGTCGATCCCCTCCAGATGTTCGGTCTCGAGCACAGTAGTCACCAGGCCGACATGTCCCGTCCAGTCGGGATGCGGGACATCGATCGTCGTCTGAAGCGAGATGTTGTCAGCAAGGGCGCGCCACTCGTCGAACTGTCTGCGAAAACTCAGTTCCGCCGGCTCCCTTGCGCCGAACTTGATGACGATCTTCTTGTACTTCGACGGATCGGCGAAGAGGCCGTAGAGCAGCGCCCTCATCGGGGCGAGGCCCACGCCGCCACCGACCACGAGGACATCCTTGCCCACGAGCTTGTCGAGCGGGTATCCCTTTCCGAATGGTCCTCTCAGCCCGACCTTTGCGCCGGGACCGAGCTCGTGCAGTGCGTCCGTGACCTTTCCCGTCTTGAGAATGGTGATTTCCATCCTCTCGGTGATGCTCGGGTCGGAGCTGGGCGTGAATGGCGCCTCACCCACTCCGGGGACGGTGAGCTGCATGAACTGGCCGGCCTTGAACTGAATCGGCCTTACGGGCTTGAGGACGAACGTCTTGATCGTCGGGGTCTCCGTTATGACATCTTCGACAACGGTGTCGATGGGATAATACGGATTCTTCATCCCAACAGCTCCCTTACTTGGCTGCCTTGCTCATTACATTCTTGAACACTGCCCGCATGTCAATCCCGGCGCTGCAGGTGTCGATGCACCTGCCGCAGCCCGTGCAGAAGATCTCGCCGTGACTGATGGGCAGATAATCATACTTGTGATAAAAACGGTGCTTGACGCGGTCGCCCAGGCGGGGCCTGGGGTTCCCCATGCCGGCCATCCTCGCGTATCCGGTGACCTGGCAGCTGTCCCATGACATCACCCTCCTGAACTTATCGCCCTCTACGGTATCGTAGAGGAGGAAACAGTAGCAGGTCGGGCAGATATTGGTGCAGGCGCCGCACTCAACGCATTTCGCCGACTCATCATTCCAGAGTCCGTCGGTCAGCGCCTCCCTGAGTGGCTCGGTCATTTTTGTCGCGTCGGGGAAATCCTTGTTGTTTTCCTTCAGCTTCGCGACGACCTTCATCCGCGCGTCGTCTCTCGTTTTCTCCTGGCCGTCGCGTGGAACGGTGAAGAGGTCCGCGTTCTCCGAGACTAATTTCTCGCCGCGTTCCGATCCCGTCTCGACGAGATATCCCGCGTCGACCTTCGAAATCGCCAGATCATAACCCTTCTCCGGCCACGGATTCCTGCCGACCAGGTTACAGAAGCATGAATCGCCGCAGTCAGTGCAATCGGCTGCGATCAAGAACATCTTCTCCCTGCGGATCCGGTAGAAGGGATCTTCGAACTCTCCTTCGACCTGCACCTTGTCAACAAGCTCCATGGCTGCGACGTCGCAGGCCCTCGCGCAGACCACTATGTATGAAGGAATGTTTTCACCGATCTCGAGCTCATCGAGTTCCTCGGAGGGGTACTCGGCGACGGTAGAGCGGAGGAGCTGAGCGAATCCCTTCAGCGTTTCGACCGTACGGAAGCCTTCGACGCTCATCCCTTCAGGAAGAGGGAAGGCCTCGACGCGCTCGATGTGGAGTTTTCCGGTGTCTTCCTCCGTGACGGGCACAAAAAGCTCTCCCTCACCGGAGAGTTTTTTTAGCAACCGCTCGAAGTTTGTCGAGTCGATAAACTGCATGTGGTTATTTCCGTATAAAGAATCGGCTGCCGAGAACACGGCGACCTTAATTCACCTTACCAGCAGCATGCCACCTTCGACATGCCCGAGACAGCAGAGAGTACAATTCCACAAACACACCAAAAATGTCAAGTTTATTTTTTTCGGAAAACCGGAAAAGGAAGATTTTTTACGTCACCGTGCATTTACCGGAAATAATGAACCCGCGCAAATAAAAACGGGCGGGCCGCATAGCCCGCCCGTCGCATGATCCGCGTAATATTCCGCTACTCCTTGAGGAGTTTTTCGACTGCTTTCTTGAGCTCATCGCCGCGGAGATTCTTGTGCCTGATCCTTCCCTTCTTGTCGACGAGGAAGGTGGAGGGGATCGAGCTGACCGCGTAGAGCTGGCCGATCTCGGCCTGCCACCCCTTGCCGTCGTAGATCTGGCGCCATTTCATATCCTGTTCCTTCAGGTAGGAATCGAAAGCTCCCCTGTTGTTATCCATCGAGATGCCGATGATGTCGAAACCCTTGCCATTATAGGCCGCGTAGATCTCCTTTACATTGGGCATCTCCGCACGGCAGGGAGCGCACCAGGTCGCCCAGAAATCTATGAGAACGACCTTCCCCCTGTAGTCGGAGGGGCTGATCGCCTTACCTGCGATATCCGTAGTCTTGAAGTCGAGTGCCTCGGCCCCGATCTTGAGCTTCTTTATCGTATCGAGGCGCGCGAGCATACCCTCGGCGGACTGCTTCATCTGGGGATCGAGCCCCTTGACCGCGAGACCGTTTTTCAGGGCCTTCTCGGCACCGGCGAAATCGTCCTCGGAAAGATTCGCGTTAGCGAGCGCCATCCATGCCATTCCCTCTTCCGAAGGTTCTTTCGGGAAGGTGCCCACAATGTACTTGTTCAGCATCTCTTTCGCGTCCGCGCCGCGGCCGATCTGTGAAAAGATCTGCCCCAGCATTACCATCGCGCTGCCAGATGCCACTGTACCGGGATAGGTCTCTATGACACCCTTCAACCCTTCTTCCGCCTTGATGATGAGTTGATCCATGGGCGTGGTGTTTCTGCCCTTCTGGAGCTCGGCCATCAACAGATCGTACGCCTCCCTGGCCGCTGTCTCCTTGGCGGCGTCAGCGGCGGCCGCGCCGGTCAGCACGGCGACTATCGCCAGGGCCATTACAAATATCCTGATTCTTCCGGTCATTAATCTGCCCTTTCAAAAACAGGGGCGCGCCGAACCCCGGTCGCGCCCCGGATAGCTCACCCTGTCATGCGACGGGGCTGTTATTTCTTCGGCTGGTCTTTCATGATCCTGACGGACCCCCTGATGGGAACCACAAGTTCCTCGTATCCGGGATAGTTGGTCAGGAATTTCAGCGTTGCTTCATACTTGCCCGGCTCCGACTTCGGACGTATCTGGAACCTGCAGGTGAAGGCCTTGCCGGGCTTGACCTCTCTTATGTTCCATGTGATCGATTCGTCGCTCGGGATCACGTCGAGGATCTTCAGCGAATCTCCCCTGGCCGATATTACCGAGACGATTTTCTCGAAACTCTTCGTCGTTCCTTCGGGTACCTGGAGCTCCCTCATGTATATCGTGCTCGGATGGAGCTCGACATCGTCCATGATATGAAGTCTGAAAGAGAGCTTCTTCTGGGGAAGCTTCTCGAAATCTGTCTCGATGAACAGGTCGGCAAAGTAAGGCTTGGGCGGAAGCTCCTTCTTCAGCCACGTCTCGATCTTGTACTTCCTGCCCTTTTCGATCGGCGTGATCTTGACGCCGATACCCTCCTCGAGGGCCTTTCTGTCCTTGCTTTTTTCAGACCAGTGATACCCTGTCAGTTGGATTTCCTCATCGATAGCCGATGTGAGAATCACTTCTTCTTTCAGCTCTTCGCCCTTGTACCCCGAAAGCGAGAGCCCTTTCGAGACCTGGAAGACCTGCTTGATGTTCCCGATAACGTTGAGTGTCACCTTCGCGTTCTCGGGATCGTTCGTCTTCACCGTGAAGCTTTTCTTGAAGCGTCCGGGATGAAGTTTGTGTCCTATGAGCTTTACACTTATCTTTCCCTCCGACCCGGGAGGGATGACCTCGTCATAGTCGGCCACTGAGCAGCCTCACCCAGGGCGGACGCCGAGTATGTGAAGCTCGGCAACTCCATTGTTTATCACCTTGAAGTCATACTCGATGTCTACACCTTCATAGAAGGTGCCGAGATCGGGTTCCATTTTCCGGATAAACATCTTTGGCGGATCCTTCTGCGCCGCCCCGGCCATCGATGCAAGAACCGTCGCCATCACGGCAAAGGTCACAATCGAAATGCCCAGCATTTTCGAACGATTCATAAAGCGTCCTCCGTTTGACGGGCACCTGTTCGCAGCCACGCCCGCCCCTAATTGTTTCATCCACTGAAAACAGACCCGATACCCCGCGCATTGCCAGCGGCTCCGACAGGGGGACCGGGACTTATCCGTATCAGTCAGTAGTATATTATAAAATAGTACGCGCCACAGGTTCCACCAAATATTAAATTCGATGTTTTATTCGCCCGCCTGCCAGCCGTAATCCTCGTAATGATAGTCGATTGCGCCATCCTTGACGTCAATGACGACAAAACCCTCAGGGAATCCCTTGTAAGGCCCCTTCCACCAGGCGGCGCTGACAGCGCCGCCCGTAACGAATTTTGTGCCTTTGACCTGAGCCTGTTCGACGATATGAAGATGTCCCTGGAGGACCAGCCTGAGGTCACGCCCCTCAAACGCCGCGAGTACCTCGGGCGTGTTGGTCACCATCAGATTGTGAGGCACCCCTTCGGCCAACCCGTAATCGACCTGGAGAGAAGGAGATACGAGCGGTATGTGAACGCAGAGGACGATGGGTGAATCGGAGGGGGTCTTTTCGAGATCCCGTGCGAGCCATTCGAGCGATCCCGGGCTGACATGTCCGTAATAGCTCCTGTTTCCGGTGAGCCCTATCGTATCGAGCAGGATGAAGTGCCAGCCCTCGAAATCGAACGAGGAGTTCGTAGAGCCTCTTCCGAGCCTCTTTGCGAACATCTTCCGGCCGAACTCGGGGTGAGCGGGGTCGATACCGCTGCCGGGATAGAGCCCGAAGATCTCGTGGTTGCCGATTGTATGGTGGACAGGCATCTCGAAAGCTTCGCAAAGCTCCTGGTACATGTCATAGAGCAAATCAGCCCGCTCGTAACTCGTTTCCAGCGCGTCATATATCAGATCTCCGCCGGTAATGACGAAATCAGGATCCAGCTTGTTGACCGCCGATATCGCCGCAGCGAACCCTTCGGCCCCGCGTAGCTCCGGCATCACATGTATGTCGGCCATGAAGACAAAGCGGAACGAACCGGTTTTTCCCCCGAGCAGGGGCCCGGTCGTAATAATGGATGTGATTATACCCGCAAGCAGGATCGCCTTGATGATCCCGGTGAACCTTCGCGTCATCTGATCTCCTCCCGGTCAAGGGCCGGGAGTCATTGTACATGAGGATGTCCTGTTCGGGAAGAAACAACCCGCTGACGGAAGCAATAACCCGGTCCACCGCCCGATGACCGGCCCTGCGCGGATGAAGAGATGCCGCTCTAAGGTGCCATCCCGACATCGAGATATTCGTATTCCGGCTGGAAGAAGGGCTCGGCGTCAGATCCTGAGATCCTCGCTACCCACCACAGCCTCGCAACCATGTCGTAAGTATCCCGGCTGCTGCGGACATAGTACTCATGTGTATCGTGATCGAATCCCATGACGAAGACGCCGGCATCCCGCAGTTCCCTGCGGAACCCCACCGTATCCCCCTCGAGGGAGCGTACATAGAACTTCGAGTTCCTGCCCCCGGGCACGATCTTGTACT
>DAOVNN010000349.1 GCA_030630165.1 Candidatus Krumholzibacteriota bacterium | reverse complement strand
GGGGAGATCGAGAAGATCTTCCTGTCGAGACCTGTCGTCGAAGCGGGCGAGAACCTCGGGTTCCTTCCCGGAGATCTTCAGGAGAAGATCGATCCCTATATAAGGCCGATATTCGATGCTCTACATGATATGATCGGAAGGGAAAAGACACAGAGGATGATCGACACCGGTGTCCTCGAGATCGCACCCCTCGCATATATGCGAGGAAGGACACTGAACAACGCATTCGCCGTTCTCGACGAGGCACAGAACAGCACGATCAATCAGATGAAGATGTTCCTGACGAGACTGGGAGTAAGCTCCAAGGCGATCGTCACGGGTGATATCACGCAGATCGATCTGACGGACCCCGCGAAGTCGGGACTCGTGGCAGTTTCTGATATCCTTGGTGACGTAGAGGGTATAGAGTTCGTATGGTTCGGAGAGGAAGACGTGGTGCGGCACAGGTTGGTGAGGAAGATAATTAAGGCCTTCAGCCGGATCGGTGCGGCCGGCCGCAATGGCGAACCGGAGACTTCCGATGAATGATCAGCCTTCAAACGGTGAAAACGGCAATCCTCTCGATGGATTGCGCAAAGGGCTCTCCGCCCTGAGTCCCGGTGCATTAAGGGATGACAGCCGTCTGCTCCCAGCAATCTATATCGTGGTCTTCGTCGTCCTGTCGATCCTCCTGTTTCCGCCGACGAAGAAGACGAGAGAAGTAGCCTTTAATGAAGGCGAGATCGCCAACGTCGATGTGATCGCCCCGCTCGATATAGCTGTGCCGCTGAGTGGACAGGAGGTCGAGATCAACAGGGCGAGGGCCGCAGTAAGTGTTCCTCCTGTATACAGGATGAGGTCCGAAGCTCTCGAGCACCTGCCCGGGGACCTGACCGCTCTGATGGAGAGGGTGAAAGAGGTCGCCATGGTCGATACGATCCCTCCTGAGGAACGGGCCCGGATGATGAAAGAGATGGTCCCGGTACTGGAGAGAGAGCCGGTCGAGCTGCTTCTCCTGAAAGATACCCGGCGGAAGATCCTCGATGATGGACTTGCCATACAGAGACAGCTCCTCGAGCGCGGGGTCATAAACGACTCTTCGCCGTTGAGACGGAGAGACTATCCGCATATCTCGCTCATCGACGGCGAATCGGAGACTCTGAAGCCAGCGAACGGCCTGCTCGAGCAGGGACAGCTCGAAGCCGTCATCCTGGGGCGGGCGGAGCGTGTCTTCCCCGGAAGCGACGACGCGCAGCAGCTGTTCTACGCGATCGTCCGGTCGCATCTCGTTCCGAACATGATCTACGACGCCGATGAGACGAGACAGAGGCGGGAATCGGCGATGGCCGAAGTAAAAGACGTTTACGAGGTGTCGAAGAACCAGAGGATCATCGCGAAGCACGACAAGGTCACAAGAAAACAGGTAATGGAGCTCGAAGCCCTCGAAGAATATCTTACCAATGAGGAGCTCAAGACCTCCCCGGCCAAGAGGATTTTGCTCTTTATCGGCAAGATCGTACGGATTCTCCTTCTCATAGCGTTGTTCGCGGTCGCTCTCTACCGTTTCGACCGGTCCCTTATCAGGGAGATGGAGAAGCTGACGCTGACATTCATGATACTCCTGTTCTATCTGCTGATGACCGCTCTGGTGGTCAAGCTGCCCTTCCTCAGCGAATACCTTATACCCGTCGCCTTTGTGGCGCTGATAGCGACGGCATTCTTTGGTTCCCTGACCGCACTGATATTTACGCTGTTCGCCTCATCGCTGCTGATCACTCATGCGGAACTGCCTGGAAGCCTCGTGTTCATCTCGGTACTGGCGGGTTCGGCAGCGATCTACAGCATTGCCCATCTACGCGAAAGACGAAATTTCTACACGATATTCCTCTACGTTTCCCTGGCGTACATCACCGGGATCTCCAGCTTTGGGATCTCGGATGCTTTCGGTCTGAGTGAGTTCCTTCTCGGTTCCCTCTGGGGGATAGCGAATGCCTTTGCCTGCACGATACTCGTGATGTTCCTCATGCCGATCTTCGAATCGCTGTTCAGCGTGACGACAAATTTCACTCTCATGGAACTGAGCGATCTGAACAGACCGCTGCTCAAGAGACTGATCATAGAAGCACCCGGTACTTATCATCATTCCCTGATGGTCGGCAACATGGTCGAAGCAGTGGCCGAGGATGTCAACGCAAACGGACTGCTTGCCAGGGTGTCGGCATATTATCACGACATAGGAAAGCTCGCCAAACCGGAGTACTTCTTCGAGAACAAGGGCGAGAACTTCAACAAGCACGAGAAGCTCGCTCCGACCATGTCGGCGCTGATCCTCGCATCGCATGTCAAGGAGGGGGTCGACCTTGCCAGGAAAGAAAAGATGCCGAAGGTAGTGATAGACGGCATTCGCGAGCATCATGGAACGACGGTCATGGCGTTCTTCTACAACAAGGCACTTGAATATGACTCGCACGACAGCGTGAATATCGACGATTTCAGATATCCGGGTCCCAGGCCCCAGTCGAAGGAGACCGCCCTGATCATGCTTGCCGATTCGTGCGAAGCTGCTGTCAGGTCGCTCAAGGAGCCTACGGCGCCGAGGATCAGGGCGCTCGTATCGAAGATCTTCGCGACGAGGATGAACGACGGGGAACTGGACAACAGCGGATTGACTCTCAATGACATCGCAGCGATAAGAGAGAAGTTCATTCAATTCCTCACCGGCATCTTCCATCCGCGGGTCCAGTATCCCTCGCGTGACGATCCGGCCGGGGGAGGGGAGCGCGGCGTTGAGGATAACGGCAGGCAGCAGCAGTCCATCGGTGACAGGAAAAAGAGAGTTTGACCGCGCGGTCGGACTGATGGAGACCCTGGGATCGAGAGGCGCCGGCGCTCGGCAGGTCGATGTGACCCTCATAGGCGGCCGGCGGATGGCG
>DAOVNN010000080.1 GCA_030630165.1 Candidatus Krumholzibacteriota bacterium | reverse complement strand
CGGTGTCTTCAACAGGGGGGGTATGCCTCTTCCGATCCTCAACATGCTCAACGCGAAATATTTCCACTCGATGTTCCCCCTCTTCAAGGAGAATTCGCCATTCCCTCTCGTATTCGAGAGGGAGAACAGCTATGTATACGAGAATCCCTACGCCCTGCCGAGGATCTTCATGACGGGCGGATACAGGGTCGTGAAACACGAGGAGGCCCTTGCCGCGATCGGTAGGCAGGATTTTGATCCGGCCTCGGTGACCCTGCTCGAGAAGGAGCCGTCCGTCGTTCCGGAATCGGCCGGGGGAAGCACGGCCGAGATAGTCTCCTACAGATTGAACTCGATCACGATCAAGGCGCACGTGGAGAATCCGTGCATCATGGTGCTCAGCGAGATAGATTATCCCGACTGGAGCGCCACCGTCGGTGAGGAAGAGAGGGAGATCCTCACCGCGAACTACTGTCTCCGCGCACTGCCGCTCGAGGCGGGGGATCACGAGATAGTGTTCGAGTACAGGTCCCCGGTCATCAGGAAGTCTTTGACACTGTCGGTCGTATCGTTGATATTCGCCGTTGCGATAGCGGTGATCCCGGCAGTTTTCGCGGGAAGAAAGGTATAGAGAATTGAAAGCGCTCATCGTCGTGCCGACTTACAACGAGAAGGAAAACATCGAGGAGATCATACGCACTGTCCTCGCGCAGGGCGATGACATCGATATCCTGGTCGTAGATGACAACTCACCCGACGGGACCGGGGAGGTCGTCGACAGGCTGGCGGCCTCGGAACCGCGCATACATGCCATCCACCGGGAGAGCAAACTCGGGCTGGGATCTGCATACATAGCGGGGTTCAAATGGGCGCTGGCCAATACCGACACGCAGTTTGTCTTCGAGATGGACGCCGATTTCTCTCATGACCCGAACGCCATACCGGAATTCCTCGAAGCAGTGAAGGACCATGACCTCGTGGTCGGGTCGAGATATCTGCACGGTATAACCGTAATCAACTGGCCGCTGAGCAGGCTGATCCTCAGTTACGGGGCGAACGTGTATACGCATATCATCACCGGTCTGCCCCTGAAAGACTCTACCGGGGGCTTCAAGTGCTTCAGGCGCGAGACACTCGAACAGCTCCCTCTCGATACGATAAGAAGTGATGGATATTCGTTCCAGATAGAGATGAACTTCTTCTGCTGGAAGAAGGGATTCCGTGTAGTCGAGATACCGATACTTTTTACCGACAGACGGGTCGGCATCTCGAAGATGTCGCGCAAGATCATCTGGGAAGCGATGTTCATGGTCTGGAGGCTCAGGTTCATGAATCCCAGGCGATGGAAATAACCCCTCGATCGAAGCAGTATGGATCTTTCTATAGTCATTGTCACCCATAACAGCCTTTCCCCGGTGGAGAAATGTCTCCGTTCCCTCGAGGAGCATCCGCCGGGCGGCGAATACGAAATCATAGTCGTCGATAACGCGAGCAGCGACGGGACCCGGGCGTTGATAAGCGAATCGTTCCCTTTCGTCCGGCTGATCGCGAACGATGACAACAGGGGATATTCGAAGGGTGTGAACCAGGCCTTCCTCGCCTCCTCGGGCAGCTATTTCCTCATCCTCAACCCCGACATAGTCGTCCGGAAGGATTCGATCGACGCGCTGGTCAGGTTCATGGAGGAAAACCCGGAAGCCGGTATCGCCGGTTCGAAGCTGGTCTTTCCCGACGGCTCGGCCCAGGATTCCTGCAGATCCTTCTATACGATAAGGGCCCTCTTTCTCAGGCGGACTTTCTTCGGAAAGCTGTTTCCCCGGGCACGGGCGCTCCGCGAACACCTCATGAGCGATTACGACCACACCAAAGCGAGGCAGGTCGACTGGATAATCGGCGCCTGCATGATCGTACGCCGCGAGGCCGTTGCCGAAGTCGGGCTGATGGACGAAAGGTTCTTCCTCTACTTCGAGGATACCGACTGGTGCTACCGGATGAAGCAGCACGGCAGGCAGGTATGGTACGTGCCCGACTCGGTCATGGTGCATCTGTACGAGCGCTCCAGCGCGAAGTCTCTGCTGAACAAACCGTTTCTACTGCACATGCTGAGCCTGATGAGGTATTACGAGAAGTGGAACACGATATTCCATTTTTTCAGGCAGCACAGGGGGACGATCAAGTCGCTCCTTTTTGTCGTCAGCGACATGATTGCGATAAACTTTAGTTTTCTCGCTGCCTATTACCTGCGGGACGCCATCCAGCCCTATTTCGTGAACGCTCTGTATCCGCTCGACTGGTACACGATATTCATCATCCTGTTTAACTTTCTTTTTCTGCTTACCTTCACTTCGGCGGGGTTGTACAGGATCCGCAGGGGGACAGGAGCCGCTGAGGAATTCTCCTCTGTGGTCAGGGCGGTCCTGATAGTCTTCGCTGTTCTCCTGACAGCGTCGTACCTGACGAGGGTAAGGATATTTTCAAGGGCGGTCCTGCTCGGGCATACTGTCTTCTCTGTTTTCTTCGTAACATTGTCGAGAAGACTGATACGCCGGGTGCACAGGGTCCTCGTCTCCGCGAGCTTCGACCTCAGAAGGGTCGTCCTTGCGGGAGATGCCGGGGAGGCGGCCGATTTCATGGCGACGGCTTCGGATAATCCTGAAGCGGGGATCGATATTATCGGACGGGTTGGAACCGGCGAAGGCGCACTCGGAGGAATCGGGGACCTCCCGTCGATCGTCAAAAGGTTCAGGATCCAGGAACTGATCATCCTGCCCTCGGTGGCCGATACCGACGGAATCGTGGGAATAATGACCGGCCCGGTCTCGAGATCGATAAGGATAAATATCATATCTCCCGCTGCGAGGGTCACGGGCCGCGACACCCGTTCGGAGAATCTGGGTGGCATCTTTATGTTCACCGTTGAGAGGGGGACCTCATTCCTCCTGACGAGGGGGTCGTTGAGGCTCGTCGATCTTGCCGCGGGGCTGATCCTCTTTCCCCTGTCTGTACTCTGCTGGCTGCCTCTTGCGGCGCTTGGCCGGACAGGCGGAGGCGCGAGGTTCTTTTCGGAGACCAGGAGGGGAGCGAGGGGAGATATTTGCTGGCCGAGGGTGGTACTCAGGTCGGGCCGGGAGGCTACGGATATGGTAAAGCCCCTGCTCGCCCTGCAGCTTGTCGCCGGACGCCTGTCGCTTACCGGTCCACCCGCGCCGCTGGCGGGGTCACCGGGAGAAAGGCCGGTCGTCAAGCCGGGTATATCGGGCATATGGCGGATAGATCCGTCGACCGATCCCGGGACGGCCGCGGAAAATGAGATATTGATATTGAATAATAAGACGTTTACGGGAAGAATCCTGCTCATGGCCCGGTCAGTCATCCCCTGTCTGACCGGCAGATATCCGGATTGGTTTTACAGCAAGGGGGTCGATCGATGAAAACTCTCGGATGCATTATCCTCGTCGCGCTTCTCGCGGCCACGACCGCGCAGGGGGCGCCGGGGGACTGGAACGTATATATGGACGCCAGTTCTGTCAGCCGGGTGACGGTGATCGGAGACAGTCTCTGGTGCGGTACGAGAGGTGGTATCCTCCTCTTCGATCTCGGAGACTCGACATTCACGACATACCTCGACGGGCTCGATCTCAGATCGAACGATATAACCGCAGTGACGGTCGACGGAAGAGGGAGCATATGGGCCGCCATGCGGACCGCGGGAATAGCCAGGATCGACGATCCTGACGGCGCTGTTTCCGTGAAGGAATATACCGAGGCGCTCAACGGGATCCTCAGTGACAGCGTCATCTGTGTGCTGCGGGTCGAGGATGACCTGTACTACGGCAGCACCGGTGGGGCGGCAAAGTTCTTCAACAACATCCCGTCCCTCGAACCGGTCCTGACCGACAGCACTGCCGGCCGGACGGTCCACGACATGGTGTGGGATTCCTCCGGCGATCTCCTGTGGGTGGCCTGTGAGGACGGGATAGCGAGCTTCAACCGCGGTACATTCGAATATGTTTTCTACGATATCGGAGAGGTCCTGTCAGTATGCATCTCCGGGGGGGAAGTGTACTGCGTATCGGGCATCGACATACTGCATCTCGGTGACGGATCGTGGCCCCCGTTGGGTGGCGGCCTGCCCATGGATCCTGTCACGGTCTCCTCGGGCGGGGGGGAATTGTTCTGCATCACGCCCGAGAGGGTCTATCTGTGGAACGGCTCGTACTGGGCCGCACAGGCGACCAATGAACTTAAGAGCATGATCCTCGAGAATTTCAGGATCGGCTGGACCAGAAATATCCTCGGAGCACTCGCTGTAGACGGAAGCGGTGTGCCGTGGTGTGGTGGATTCTACGAGGAAGGCTCGAGGGGGATCTATCTCACTGGTTTTACAGGAACGGACTGGACCTCGTTCCAGCCGGAGGGGCTCTCGCATAACCTGATAGTGGCCCTCGACTGCGACCCGTCGGGAAATGTGTGGGCAAGCACGGGGAAGTTCGGGATCTCGCTGCGTTCGACAGCGGGCAGCTGGACCTCGTATACAAAGATCAGGAGCGACGTCGGCCATGATGATGCGCTCTCATACTATATCAACAACCTCGCGCTGCTGTATGACTCGCAGGGATTCCTCTGGTGCAACGCACTCGACTTCGATCTCGACCGTATCGATGTCGGAGATCCTCTCGACAAGGACGACGATGTCTGGCTCCATTTTGCCGTCGGAACGGGGACGATCGCATCTGACAGGTTCATACGTGCCATCGAGGACCCCGGAGGCAACAGGTGGTTCATGTCGGACAACGCCGCATTCGAGAGCGGTATGTGGGGGGTCAACATCGCGAACCAGGCGGGAGACGACTGGCTGAATGTGGATCCGGGAAGCTACCCGATGGAGGGCGGAAACATATTCGACTGCGCCTTCGACGACCAGGGTGTGTACTTTGCCATCAGGGGCTATGGAGTGATGTACTGGCGAACGTGGGGTTTCGACTGGTCGACGCTCGTCTCCGGCGACAACGACTACTGGATAACGATCCTCGATGAGGATCAGCTGCCCAGCACCGAGCTGTGGTCGATCGAACGCGGGCCGGACGGCAGCATCTGGGTGGGAACGTCAGCTGGACTCGTCAGGTATTCGCAGGGAGCGATAGATTCGTTCACAGTCAAGACTTCCGCGGAGAGGGAGGGCCTGATCGGCGGAACGGTATATGACCTGGCATTCGACGGCCGCGGAGGGCTGTGGGTCGCCACCAACAAGGGTATGAACAGGATAGACCAGGACGGCACGATAACGGCGGCATACACTACCGCCCTCGAGTGGCAGAACGAACTCAATCTGATCTATCGCGCCGAAGAGGTCATATCTCCCCTGCCCGATCATTCATGCCGGGCGCTTGCTTATGACCCGTCGAGCGGCTACATCTGGATAGGAACGGAGAACGGGCTCGCCCGTATGGACGCTAACGAACCGGTGGAGATCACGATGCCGATGTCCGATATGATCCTCTATCCCAATCCGGCCCATGCCGCCAGGGGAGACAATGTGATGAGGATAGCGAGGATCAGCGGCCCGGTTGATATCCGTGTTTACAATCTCGAAGGCGAACTCGTACATGAGGCTTTCGGAGTGATCGAGGGCGGGGTCGCCTGGGATCTCCTCACGCTCAACGGGTACCAGGCCTCGTCGGGAGTATATATAGTACAGGTGAAGGGAACGGGGGGAACATCGATGAGAAAGGTTGCGGTGATCAGGTGATCGGAAACAGGCGCAGAAAGATCCTTATTGTCGGTGCGGGCGAGGCCGCCAGGATGGTCGCTTCGGAGATTGCCTGCTCTGCCGAGATCAATGCCTCCGTAGAAGGATTTCTTGACGATGACGCCGGCCTCGCCCATATGAAAGTCGAAGGATTTCCCGTGCTGGGCAGAACGACCGAGCTCGAATCGGTCGTAGCTGAGCGGGATATCGACGAGATCATCATCGCTATCCCGACCGCTCCGGGCAGGTTCGTCCGCGATATCATAAGGCGGTGCCGGCGCGCGGGAGTTGCTTACAAGATAGTCCCCGGTGTGATGGAGATCATTCGCGGCACTGTCCACATAGACCAGATCCGCGAGGTCAGGGTGGAGGATCTCCTGGGGAGGGAGACGGTGAGCTTCGATTTTGAGGCCGCCGCGGTGAGGCTGACGGGAAAGAAGATCCTCGTAACGGGAGCGGGCGGGACTATCGGCAGCGAGCTCTGCAGGCAGCTCGCACGGGTCAAGCCGGCATCGTTGATGATGCTCGGTCGCGGGGAGAACAGGATCTTCGCGATAGAGCAGGAGATAAAGGCCGACAATCCGGGGCTGGAACTGGTCACTGTCATCAATAATCTGCGCGAGCCGGAGAGACTCTACAAGGTAATAGCCAGGCTGGCCCCCGACGTGGTCTATCACACAGCCGCTCATAAGCATGTGCATTACATGGAACGTGACCCGGAAGAGGCTGTGCTGAACAACATCGCAGCGACGATCAACCTGGCCAGAGCCGTTGAGGAGTGCGGGACCGAACGGTTCGTATTTATCTCCACTGATAAGGCGGCTGATCCCAAGGGCGTGATGGGAGCGACCAAACGGCTCGTTGAGATGTACCTGAGCAAGATAAACCCCGACAGCGCCTGCAGGTTCATGACCGTACGGTTCGGCAATGTCATCGGCAGCACCGGGAGCGTGGTCCCCCTCTTCGTGAACCAGATCGGAAGGGGCGGCCCGGTGACGGTCAGCCATCCGGAGGCAACGAGATTTTTCATGACCGTCAAGGAAGCGTCACTGCTCGTCATACAGGCATCGGTGTCCGGAAAGGGAGGAGAGACCTACATCCTTGATATGGGTGAGGCGCTCAATATCCTCGATATGGCCAGGGATATAATATTGCTGACGGGACACGAGCCTGACTCTGAGATACCGATAGAATTTACCGGGCTGAGGGAAGGGGAGAAGCTCCATGAAGTACTGATCGGAGACGACGAGACCCTGGAACCGCCCGAACCCGGAGAAAAGATAATGATCGCCAGATCGCCCGCGGCGACTGGTGATACCTTCAGGGCCGATGTGGACGGCCTCATCGAAGCGGCGAGAACGGGGGACAGAGACGGCGTGCTGCGTCTGATGTCGGAGATCATCCCCGGCTTCGGAAACGACCCGGGAACAGGCTCGTGATCAACGGAGGACCGGTGGAGACCCGCTTCGAAACCGACCTTTCACGTGAAGAAGCCATCGAGTTTATTTCGGCCTTCGAGGGTGCGACTTTCTTCCATTCACCCGCGTGGCTGGATATCCTGTCCGAGTCATTTCCACGGTTCGAGTGCGGGTGGCTTACAGCCCGCGAAGGCGGCAGACTGGTGGGGCTTATGCCTGTCACGAAGGTGAAAATGGGCCCTGCTTTCAAGCTGCATGCACTGCCATTCGGCACATATGGCGATCCCCTTGCCCTGGAACCGGGCCTTCGTAAGACGCTCCTCGATGCATTCTTCTCCATCGCATCCTCTCCGAGATGCGCCGGTGCGGGCGTTAATCTGCTGGGATTCCAGGAAGGGCTGGAGATGCCCCGTGGATGGAAACGCAGGACGGAGGAATGCAGGATGATCACCCTTCCCGATTCCTTCGATGAATACAGGAGCAGGGGGATGAACCGGAAGCGGCGGCAGCTCTGCAACAGGTGCGAGCGCGAGGGTGTCGTCGCCAGAAGACTCGAAGGAGAGAGCGATCTCAAACTTTTCTACGACAGCTATCTTCACGGCGCCTCCGGATGGGGAGGGGTACATCCGTATCCCATGGAATTCTTCGAGAGTCTTCTGAAGCGCACAAAAGAGGGTGTCTGTTTCTGGGGCGCTTTCATCGGGGATTCGCTGCTTGCGGCGCATGTAGATTTTTATTTCGGCAGAACGGCGCAGGCATGGCAGGCCGGCGTGACGCCTCAGGCGCACGAATACGACGCGGCCGCATACCTGGTGATGGTCGCTGTCAGCGAGGCGATAAGCAGGGGCAGCTCGATCTTCAATCTCGGGAGCAGCGACGGGGACGCCGGCATGATCTTCTTCAAGGAATCGATGGGCGGCGTCGAATATCTATATCCTGTCCTGGAAAAACGGAGGAGATGGCTCGAGTGGCTGAGGAGACGGTAGACAGGGGCCGGTCGAGGATAGCGGAGAATACGGTTGCTCTGGCGGTCGCCGGCGCCCTCCAGATGGTCTTCACCCTCATCCAGCTCGGGGTCCTGAGCAGGTATCTGGGCTCAGAGCAGTTCGGCATCTACGTCGCGCTCAGAGGTTTTTCGCTGCTTCTTACCACCGTCATCCTCGTCGGGTTCCCCCAGGTCCTCATCCGCTATCTGCCATCGTTTCAGAAAAGGGGACGGAGCGGGAGCGCGGCCGCCTGGCTGCTTCTCTTCTCTATGGCGGTGATCGTCCTCGGGACGGCGCTGCTTTTTACTATTAAGCAATGGATAGGCATCATGCCGGACAACCTCGCCGTAACGGAGGAGACAGCGAGGTGGATGGTGCTTGCATCGATCGCGCTGGCACTGAAGCTGATCCTCTACGGGGGACTCAGCGGGCTGCGGGAGATGCGGCTGCAGATGATATTCGAGGTCGTCTTCCAGATCTTTTTTACGGCATTGATACTGCTGCAGCTGGGAAGCCTCGATGTGAAGCTTCTCTTCATCATACTTTTCGCGCTGAACTCCCTGGTATGGCTGGCCGGGGTGCCGGTTTATATGACAATCCTCAGGAAGAGCTTCCCGGAAGGTGAGGGCGGGGCCGCGGGGGGGATAGTGCTGCCGTCGCCGGCCGGCTACTGGGGCAGTGCGGTGGCACTGAGTTATGCCGCGCTGGCTTTCTCCGACGTGGACAGATTCGTGATGTCCTCACTGCTTCCTGTGGCGGCTATATCGGTCTATCATGTCGCCTCGAGGATCAACCAGCTCATCAAGAGATTCCTCGGTTTTCCGGTGGTCGCGCTGCAGCCGGAGCTGACCAGGATCTATGAAGAGGGAAGGTGGGACGATCTCTCCAGGCGGATCGGACTCTTTACCAAGGCGAGCGTAACGGCGGCCCTGGCAATCACAGCCATTGCCGCGGCGACGGGCGGGGAGATGATCACGCTCATAAGCGGTCCAGAATACCCGGGCGCCTACCGGCTTCTGCTCGTGCTTCTGCCTACCGTTCCTGTGGCCGCGCTGATAGCTCCTCTGACCGCCGCGATGAAGGGGCTTCATTACATGAAATGGGCCGTCGTCTGCGACCTGTCCTGGACGGTGGTCTATTTCGCGGGTCTCTTCATCCTCGTTCCCCGTTACGGGCTGATCGGCACGGCCGCCGCCCAGGTAGCGGCTTCGACAGTGCAGGCCTCCGCCGCGGTCTTCCTCTCACACAGAGAGGGACTCTATGTGCGCGGCGGCGGTCCGGCGATGCTGCGAGCGCTGATCGTATCGGTCCTCTTCGCCGGAGGAGGGGCGGCGGCATGCTCCGCGTGGGGCCTTCCCGCCGCCGCGGCATGCATCGTGCTTGCTCCCTTCCTGCTGCGTACGGCAGTTAAGAAACTATCACTGTTCGACCCCGCGGAGGCAGTGGCGCTGATGGAGATGCTCCGCGGCAGACCCGGTTCCGGACTGGTGCGCTGGGTACTTTCACTGGAGAGATGATGTCTTCCCGGAAGCTGCTGATGCTCATCAACTTCTTCCCCCCCTCGGGAGGTGGAGGAGTATATCGTCCGCTGTCTTTCGTCAAGTATCTCTCGAGGATGAACTGGGATATCACCGTTGTCACCCCGAAGCCGGGAGAGTTCTGGATCAGCGATTCCTCTCTTGAGGAGCAGATACCTGAAGGTGTTCGTATCGTCAGGACAAGTTCCCTGTCGGCGGGGAGGATGCTTGGAATGTTGAGGGGCGACCGGTCCGGCAAGCGGGCGGGAGCGAGGTCGTCAGGAGGATTCGAGGCGATGAGAAAGGCGGGAGAATATTTTCTACTGCCCGATACATATATAGGATGGAAGCCGTTCGCTGTCCATGCGGCCGCACGGCTCTGCCGCGAGGAGAGATTCGACGCTCTCTATTCAACAAGTCCCCCCGACAGCACCCAGCTGGCCGCCCTGAAGATCTCGTCGAGATTCGGGATCCCGTGGCTCGCCGATTTCAGG
>DAOVNN010000135.1 GCA_030630165.1 Candidatus Krumholzibacteriota bacterium | reverse complement strand
GATGACTCCAGGCTGCTCGGTTCGATAGAACGTGCCGCCGCGAAGGGCGTGGGGATTATCGCGATGAAGACTCAGGTGGGTGGCAGACGGTTCCCGCTGCCCGATGGCATAGCTGACTATGACAGCACGACGATCAACCAGGCAGCGCTCAAGTGGGTGATGAGGAACGAGAACATCACTACGGCGATACCGGGGTATACGACATTCGAACATATGAAGGAAGATTTTGATATCGCATACAACCTCGAGTTAAACGAGAAGGAAAAATGTCTTCTCGGTGACTGCAAACTCAAGGTAGGGATGGGGTACTGCAGGCAGTGTGATCTGTGCCTCGGCGACTGTCCGGCAGGCGTCGATGTCCCCACATTGATGAGGATTCATATGTACGCTGCGCAGTACGCAAATTTCCATCATGCCAGGGCGACTCTCGATGAGATCGAGTCCGGAAGGGGGCTCGACAGGTGCTCGGGATGTGGAGCATGCACCGTCCGCTGTCCGCATTCGGTCGATGTGGCAGCAAAGATAGAGGAACTGAAACTCATCTACGCGTGACGTCCCGGCGGATTTATGTTAGCTTCCATTTTCTGGCGCTCCTCGACGTGCCGGACCCATTAAGCAACTGTGCATCCGTATGAGATAAGGAGAATGCAGGGATGAAGGTTCTTGTAGTCGGTGGTGGAGGCAGGGAACACACGATAGCCTGGAAACTCTCGAAATCCCCCCATGTTGATACTATCTACGCCGCTCCCGGCAACGCTGGAATCGCCGGACTCGGTGAATGCGTTTCCGTGGACGCGGAGGACAAGAAAGCACTTCTAGAATTCGCGCAGGAAAATGAAGTCGATCTTACCGTAGTGGGGCCGGAGGCTCCGCTTGTATCTGGTATAGTCGATCTTTTCCGCGAGGAGGGCCTCAGGATATTCGGGTTCGACAGCAAGGGAGCTCTCCTCGAGGGGAGTAAGGTCTGGGCGAAACAGTTCATGGAGAAATACGATATTCCTACAGGCGGATTCGCGGTATTCGACAATCACTGCGCGGCGCAGAACGCCATTGAGGCGGGAAAGCCTCCGTTCGTCATCAAGGCGGACGGGCTCGCCGCGGGCAAGGGCGTGCTGATATGCCAGACGATAGAGGAAGCACGAGGCGCGGTAGAGACCGTGATGCAGAAGAAGCAGTTCGGTCCAGCCGGGGACAGGCTGATATTCGAGGAATTCCTCGAAGGGACGGAGCTTTCGGTCATAGCCGTCTTCGATGGAAAGGATTACAGGCTTCTCGTGCCGTCGCAGGATCACAAGAGGGCTTTTGACGGCGACAAGGGACCGAACACCGGCGGCATGGGCGCGTACGCGCCGGTACCCGTCCTCGATCATTCCCTCGAGGAGAAGATCAGAATAGAGATAATCGAGCGGACGCTGAGCGGCATACAATCCGAGAAGATCAAAGGAGCGGGCGTCGTATACTTCGGCCTGATGCTGACTTCTGCCGGGCCCAGGGTGCTTGAGTACAACTGCCGGTTCGGCGATCCCGAGACGCAGGTAATCCTGCCGCTTCTTAAAACTGACCTGTTCGAGGTGCTGTTCGAGGCGACAGAAAGCAATCTCGAGAGTGTCGATTTCGAGAACAGCAACGAGGCCTGTACATGTGTCGTGATCGCATCAGGAGGTTATCCCGGCTCGTACGAAAAGGGTAAGGAGATAACGGGCATAGCGGAGGCCGAAGAGGCAGGGTGCATGGTCTTCCATGCCGGCACGAAACTGGAAAACGGCAGGACCGTGACTTCGGGCGGCCGCGTGCTGGGCGTGACCGCGATGGCGCCGACGCTGAGGGAGGCCACCGACAAGGCTTATGCCGGTGTTGACAGAATATCGTTTGAAGGCTGTTTCTCCAGGCGTGACATAGCCTGGAGAGCGCTTGAAAAATAATCAGGGCAATCGAAAGGAGATCGTCGTGGGCGGAGAAATACAGGTCGCCGTCATAATGGGAAGCGAATCGGACAGGGAGACGATGGAGGTCTGTCTCAGCCAGCTCGAGAAGCTCGGTGTGAAGAGCGAGCTCAAGGTCTCCTCCGCTCACAGGATGCCCGAGGCAACGAAGGCGTATATCGAGGAAGCAATTGAGAGGGGAGCGAGGGTATTCATCGCCGGCGCGGGAATGTCTGCGGCACTGCCGGGTTTCGTGGCATCTGTGACGATGAAGCCCGTCATTGGCGTTCCGATACCTTCAGGTCTGCCTGACGGGATGGACGCGCTGCTATCGATGGTCCAGATGCCCCCCGGGATCCCCGTCGCTACAGTCGCTGTCGGCAAAGCGGGCGCGAAGAACGCCGCGGTCCTGGCGACCGAGATACTCTCGCTCGTCGATGACAGGTTCACAAAAGAGCTCGGCAAGATGCGTGACCAATGGAAAAGCCGGTAGAAGGTTATCTTGAGGGAAGAAACATCAGTGTTGTCGCAGCAAGACTGAGGTCAGGCGGCGTGGCGGTGTTGCCGACCGACACGATATACGGATTTCACTGCGTATATTCGAACAGATCCTCCATCGACAGGATAAGACGCCTCAAGGAACGCTCGAAGTCATCGGGTTTTATCCTGCTCGCCTCATCGCTCGTTATGGCCGACAGGCTCGTTGAAAAATGGCCTGCGGGTGCTAGACGGATCCTCGGTTCCCTGTGGCCCGCTCCCCTGACAGTGATCCTTCCGGCATCCAGGAGGATCCCGGCGGCACTGAGACCGAACGGTGGGGTGGCGGTCAGGATCCCCGCTATGGATTCACTGGCAGCGCTTATAAAAAAGACGGGAGAACCGCTTGTCTCCACGAGTGTCAACCTGTCGGGCCAGCCGCCGCTGAACAGGATAGCGGAGATCAGAAGAGAGTTCCCCGGGATCGACGTTTATATATCGAGGAGGGGAGACGGCAGCCGGAACCCGTCGACCCTGATTGACCTCACGGGTAGAGAAGCGCGGATAATCAGGCCGGGCAGTATTGTCCGGCGCGCGGCCCTGGCGTTCGGGATAGATTGACTGCAAGGTGGAATCAATGAAGATATGGATTGCTGCATTGATCATGGTCACCGCTCTGATGATCGGCTGCGAGGGACCGGTTGGAAATTACGAGACGTCGATCAGCAAGGAGATCGGCTCGGCGATGAAGGAGCAGGTCGACAGCTGGAACTCAGGTGAGCTGGCTGGATTCATGAAGTACTACTGGCGCTCGGATGAGATGACCTTTCACGGCAGCAAGCGCAGGCTCCAGGGCTGGGAGAAGCTGAACTCGATGTACATCGAGACATACTCTGGAGCCCAGAGGGGTATCCTCGAGTTCTCCGGCCTTGAGATAAACGTGCTTTCGCCGGAATCGGCATATGTGCTTGGTGACTGGAAGGTCGAACTGCCCGATACGGTCAAGCAGGGTAAGTTCACCCTGATCTGGAGGAAAAAGGACGAGGGCTGGAGGATCGTGCACGACCACTCCTCCTGAAAAGGAAGATATCATGAGAATGACTGAGAAGAGATCCCGGGCGGGCATTCTGGTTATGACGGCGATCCTGTGTCTCGCGCTGTCGCTGCCCGTTACAGGATCGGAAAGACCGAAGAATATCATTCTTCTGATCGCCGACGGAATGGGAGTCGCTCATCTTACCTTGGGGTACCTGGCAACAGACGGCATCCATGCCGAGAGGATGCCGGTCGGAGGACTGGTCAAGACATTCCCGATCGGCGAAATGATCACGGATTCGGCCGCATCGGGAACGGCCATGGCGACCGGTCACAAGACGAGAAACGGTATGATCTCCATATCACCCGAAGGGGATACCCTCCGGACAGTCTTTGAGTATGCGGAAGAGAACGGGATGTCGACTGGTCTCGTAGTTACCAGTTCGATAACCCATGCTACTCCCGCCGTATTCATTTCGCATGTGATAAAACGCGGGATGCATGCAGAGATCGCCCGTCAGATGACCGGAAGCGGCGTGGATGTGCTGATAGGGGGAGGCTGGGCATACTTCGTCCCGCGCAATATACAGGGCAGCAAGCGTGCGGACGATCTCGACCTGATATCGATGCTGAAGGAGAGGATGCCGGTCGTGAGATCGACTGGTGAATTGAAGGACCTCGACGGCGCTACCTCGGTAGCTGCGTTTCTCGCTCCATGCGAGTGTCCTCCCGCGACGGAGAGAGAATACTCACTTGCGGACCTGACATCGAAAGCGATCGAGATACTCTCAGCCGGTGGAAAGGGCTTCATCCTGATGGTCGAGGGATCACAGATAGACTGGGCGGCCCACGACAGGGACGGCGACGGGATATTATATGAGATGAAGGATTTTGACGGCGCCGTGGGAGCGGCCCTGGATTTCGCGGAACGCGACGGCAGGACACTGGTCATCATGACTTCGGACCACGAGACCGGAGGAATGTCACTCCACGACGCCGGGCCGCACTCGAGCAGGGCAGGAAAAGCCGAATTCACGTCTGACGATCATACGATGGAGATGGTGCCTCTCTTCGCCTTCGGCCCGGGAGCGGGGACGTTCGGTGGGATTCACGACAACATCTTCATAGGCCTCACCTTGATAGAATATGTAAGAAAGTAAGGGGTTGAAAGAGAACATCAACTTTCTCTTTGTCGGTAAAAAATGTATGAAATACTTGACATTATGATTGAAAATATATACAATATGTACGAAAACAATGACTACGGTGACTGACTTGAGGGAGGATCACATGATGACGCAATCAACTTACAGGGCAGCCGGGAAGATGATCATCTGGAGCATAGTCCTTGTCGTCTTTATCGCCCTCTTCTTCGGAGGGGGAGGAGCCGGGGGATTCGCTCACGACAAGGGCAGGATAGTGGCAGTCGCGATACTCTTCGCTGCCGGGTTTACATCCTTCTTTATCATGTTGGCACGGTCGGGAAAAAAGAAAGATGGCGGCTTGAACAGGGACGAGAGGGACGAACGGAATGAGGGAAAGGCGGCGGAGATCACCCTCACCATAATACTCGTCTATGTCTATTTTCTCGGAATAGCGCTATGGGCCGTATTCCAGGGAAAGGGCAGCGTACCAGCCGGCTGGATGTGGTTCCTCGCCTATTCGACTGTCTTCCTCGGTATGATAGCGCATGGACTTTTTACACTTCTTCTCGCATCGGGGAAGGTGGGTAATGGCGAAGGCTGAGATAAGAAACAGCGTCCGGCGCCAGCGGTTCGAACACGGCGAGATGACGCAGCAGGAACTTGCCGACAGGGCAGGCTGTACGAGGCAGACCATCGTCGCCCTCGAACAGGGCAAGTATGTACCATCGCTCGCTCTGGCCTTCAGGATCGCGAGGGTGTTCGGCAGCACGATCGAGGAAGTCTTCGAATTCGCTGGAAATGAAAAATAATAGCTGAATGAAACGGCCGCATGTAGTGTAATCGATACGACAGCGGTTCATATAGAGAAGGAGGAAACCTGCAGTGGCATTAAAATCGATCAAGATCGGGCGAATGGTTGCGGCAACAGTGCTTATGGCGCTGATGCTCCCGCTGGCAGCCTCAGCGGCCGATCACGGTGATATCATCGGTGACTGGTCGGGGGTTGTCAGTTTCTCCGGTATGGAACTGAGGATCATATTTCACATAACAGGGGGCGGTGACGGGACGCTCACCGCGACAATGGACAGCCCGGATCAGGGCGCGGCCGGGATTTCCGCAAGCGGAGTGTCGTTTGACGGCGACAGCCTCATCATCGAGGTTGCCTCAGCCAGGGCGGGGTATTACGGCACCTACGACCGGGACAGCCTCTTCGTCGACGGAGAGTGGAGACAGGCCGGATTCAGTATTCCCCTGAGGATCATCAAGGGCGAAGATATCAAACCGCCGGCAAGGCCCCAGGAACCGGAGCGTCCCCTTCCGTATCCCGAAGAAGAAGTAGAGTTTGAAAATACTGAGGCCGGAATTACACTTGCAGGAACCTTGACGATGCCGGAGGAAGAGGGCCCTTTTCCGGCGGTCGTTCTGATCTCGGGCTCGGGTCAGCAGGACAGGGACGAGACGCTGCTGGGCCACAAGCCTTTCTTCGTCCTCGCGGATCACCTCACGAGAAACGGTATCGCCGTGCTGAGGTACGACGACAGGGGTACGGGGGAGTCGGGAGGTGTTTACGGTACTGCGACGACGTCGGATTTCGCTGTCGACACGCGTACGGCCTTTGATTACCTGAAGACGAGAAAAGAGATAAACGGCGCTATGACAGGGCTGATCGGCCACAGCGAGGGCGGTATAATCGCCGCGATGGTTGCGGCGGAATCGAACGAAATCGATTTTATCATAATGCTGGCCGGGCCAGGACTGAAGGGATCCGAGATACTGCTTACGCAGAACCTTGCACTCCTCGAAATGCAGGGCGCGTCCCCTGATGTGATCAAAACAAGGAAAGAGCAGCTTGAGCAGGAATACCGTATCCTTGCGGAAGGACGGGACCGCGAAGAGACGAGGGAGATGATAATCAGCGTATCGACTCCCTTTATCGAGAGATATTCCGCCGAAGAGATAGAGACGTTCGGATTCAGCGAGGATGCTGTGAAGAAGAGGGCGGAAATGCTGACCGGCACCTGGCTGTGGTTCTTCATGGAGTACGATCCGGCTTCAGCCCTGCGGACAGTGAAGTGCCCGGTACTTGCCATGATCGGAAGCCTGGATATACAGGTCGATCCGGGAAGAAACCTGCCCGCAATAGAAAGCGCCCTGCGTGAGGCGGGAAACGAGGATTTCAGGACTGTCGAGATGACAGGACTGAACCATCTCTTTCAGACGGCTGAGACGGGGAGCCCGGTCGAGTACGCCAGGATAGAGGAAACTATGTCACCGGTCGCGCTCGAGATGGTAAGCGGCTGGATACTGTCTTTGCAGACAGGAGGTAAGTGATGAACAGTATGGCTGAGCAGAGTGGTCTTCCCGTTCCCGAAGCGACCGTCGGGGGGAGTTACAGTCGCGGCCTTGAAGCGTTGAAGAAGTATTTCCTCGAGGTGCTCCTGATCACCCTGGTCGTACTTGTCCTGATCTCTCCATACTACATCGCCAGGGAAGCAGCGGATAACTGGGACTCGGCCCTGGCGCTGATCATTCAGCTTTTTGCCCTGGGATTCTGGCTGCTGATACTCGGGCCGATCGAGTGGGGAGCGAATTACGCGATGCTCAAGGCGGTGCGTGGCGAGAAGCCCGAGTTTCTCGACATCTTCATCTTTCAGAAGAATTACCTCAACGTAGTCCTCGCTCATCTGCTGGTCACGGTGATCATCGTGGTAGGGTTCCTGTTCCTGATCGTGCCGGGAGTCATATTTGCCTGCAAGCTCGCCTTTGTGCCCTACCTAGTGACGGACAGGAAGATGGAGGCGACCGAGGCGATAAGGGAGAGCTGGAGGATGACGACCGGTCACGCCGGAACGATATGCCTGATGGGCCTTCTCGCAATCCCCATAGTCCTTGCAGGATTGCTCCTTCTTGGTGTAGGGATCGTACTGGCCGTGATGTGGATAGATCTCGCTTTCGCGGCGATCTTCGCGACCGTAACCGCAAG
>DAOVNN010000370.1 GCA_030630165.1 Candidatus Krumholzibacteriota bacterium | reverse complement strand
GACCTCTCCTTCTTCAGGAAATCTGTCGCAGGTTTCGCGATCCTTCTCATAGACCGTCGAACCGTCCAGAGTCACTTCGAAGATGCCGCCTTTTCCCCCGACGAGTTCGACTGTCGAATCGGGGAATGCTTCGTTCAATTCAGCCTCCACACGGGAGGCCTCAGCGCTGAAGTCTCAGGGTACGCAGTATTCGATACGGAACTTCACATTCACTCCTTTTAGTACCATGCGTGGTTATACACCGGCAGTCCCGTCAGTATCCGGAATTTTATCAGTATACTGACTTCTCCGGCGGTCGCCTTTCGGGGACATACTCATGGGGGATCTTACCCTCGTTCCATTCCTTCGAGACGTAGAGGTTGCAGTAACAGCTGCCGAACTCTGCGACGTCGGCCTCGCGGTAGTCGCACGGGCAGCAGATGTCCCGGTCGGCTTCTCGATCTCCGCTGGCGAGCCGGCACGGGCAGCACATGTACCCGTAGCGGTCCCTGTTGGTCAGCAGCCCTTCGAGGAGAGCTGTCGTGAGCTCCATATCCTTGTTGAAGAAGTAACCCTTCTTCTCCTGAAGGGGTTTGAGTCGTTCGTACAGTTTTTCAGCTTCAGTCATGACAGTCCCAGCGCTTCCTTGATATCTATCTCCTGGAATCCGATTATGACCGTGTCACCGATCAGGATCGTGGGGTAGGAGACCCTGGGGTTGATCTTCCTGATCTGCTCCACGGCATCACGTCTCTCGTCGCCAGTGAGGAGGTCTACGTCGGTAAACTCGAACTCGATCCCCTGGCTGGCAAAGAACTCCTTCGTGCGCCTGCAATGGCTGCAGGTACTCAGTGTGTACATCTTGACGGTCATGTCGGCCAAACCGGTCCTCCCTCAATAAAATCATGTCAGTGTTGCAATCCTGCGGAAGCCCTCAAGACGCTATATGCGCCGCTTCAGGGCGATAACCGACTCGGACAGAGCGATATTCGCACAGGGGAGGGGGCGATGTAAAGGAATTGCAAGTTTTTACTCGACTTTCACCCGTAAATCGTTATTGTACTGTGTGCACATCGGTTTCCCCAGCGCCCGTCGGCGCATCAAGGGGCCGATTCTTGCCAATTACAACTATAACTTTTTCGTATAAAGGACCCTTTACGGGAGAAAAACGGGGGTAATTCGATGAGCAAGAAGATGGTGACAATCGACGGAAACGAGGCGACGACCTATTCGGCTCATAAGCTGAACGAGGTCTGCGCGATCTATCCTATCACTCCGTCGTCAACCATGGGCGAGTTTGCAGACCAGTGGTCCGCCGACGGCAGGACGAACATCTGGGGAACGATTCCCAGCGTGACGGAGATGCAGAGTGAGGGAGGCGCCGCGGCGGCCGTTCACGGTGCGCTGCAGAGAGGTGCTCTGACGACGACCTTCACCGCGTCACAGGGACTGCTTCTGATGATCCCGAGCATGTTCAAGATCGCCGGAGAGCTTACACCTACCGTCTTCCATGTCTCTGCCAGGGCGCTTGCCACCCACGCCCTGTCGATCTTCGGCGATCACAGCGACGTGATGTCGGTTCGTCAGACCGGCTTCGCGCTCCTGTCGTCGAACTCGGTACAGGAAGCGATGGACATGGCGACTATAGCCCAGATGGCTACACTCGAGTCCCGGGTCCCCTTTGTTCATTTTTTCGAGGGCTTCAGGATCTCGCATGAGATCAACAAGGCCGAACTTATCGAGGACGAACAGTTCAGGGAGCTCATCGACGAGGATCTCGTCAGGGCCCATCGCGAGAGGGCGATGAATCCCGACAAGCCTGTTCTTCGCGGCACTGCACAGAACCCCGACACATTTTTCCAGGCGCGCGAGACGATCAATCCGTTCTACGACGCGTGCGCCGGTATCGTCATCGAGGCGATGAAGAAGTTCGAGAAGGTCGTCGGACGAAAGTACGAGATATTCCAGTACTACGGTGCGCCTGACGCCGAGAAGGTCATCATCATAATGGGATCCGGCTCCGAGACGGTGCAGGAGACTGTCGATCATCTACTGGCCGGCGGCGAGAAAGTCGGCGTTCTCAAGGTGAGGCTCTACAGGCCTTTCGAGGTCGATCATTTCATAGGCGCGCTCCCCGCGAGCGCCAGGATGCTTGCCGTTCTCGACAGGACGAAGGAGCCCGGCGCGATCGGCGAGCCGCTCTACCAGGACGTTCTCACAGCTTTCGCCGAGAAGCACGACGCGACTGTCGAGCGCTTCGGCGAGGTTCCCGCCGTCACCGGTGGAAGGTATGGACTCTCCTCGAAGGAGTTCACACCCGGTATGGTCATGGCAGTCTTCGACAACATGTCTGCCGCCGACCAGAAGAACCACTTCACTGTCGGCATCGATGACGATGTCACCCACATGAGCCTCGACTACGACAAGGACTTCCTCATCAAGCATCCGAACCAGACGAGGGCTGTCTTCTTCGGGCTCGGCTCAGACGGAACGGTAGGAGCGAACAAGAACTCGATCAAGATCATTGGTGAAGGCACCGACAACTATGCGCAGGGCTACTTCGTATACGATTCAAGGAAGGCCGGCTCAGTGACCGAATCGCACCTCAGGTTCGGCAAGGACGAGAT
>DAOVNN010000078.1 GCA_030630165.1 Candidatus Krumholzibacteriota bacterium | reverse complement strand
TACCTGCGAAATAGAGCAGCGCATGCTCCCGACTTCGCGCTCAGTGTTGCATCTGCTTTGGAGTATGCTAGAGTTGCCGGGCAACTGGCAACCATGCTGGAGAAGAACGCATAACTACTACTTGCACCTGGCGAGCGCTCTTGTCACGCCGCTTGCGGTGGCAAGCAGCGTGACAAAACGGCGTTGCGCCGTACGCGCTCGCAGGTGAAGCGTACGTTATCGAATATTGGATTTTTTAGTATGTCGAAACTTACAAAGATGTTGAAGACTGCTCATGTTCAGATGGCGCTTGCTGCCGGGGTCAGCATTCTCGCTATCGCTAGTTTTTCTGCGTGGGTCCTTCCAGGTCCGATTAATCCGTTGTTATTAGCAATTCCTGCGTTAATTGAAGCTATTTATGAGGGCCTTTTAAAGAAATACAAACAAGCTGGATTCCTGAAAGCATCGTATTGGGTCTGTGCGATCCTGTTATCTACTGCTTTGATAATTATCCTGCACCTGGTTTAGTAGTGGTCCTGTAACCTCATGCTTTGCCCGTGACGGAAGCATATCTTTTTTGATTTCTGCGCTTAGAGCCCTCCCAGGCATATATTAAACCTTGATTGCATGAAGTGGTTGTGGGTATATTCCCCACCGTCGGCGGGGTCATGGGGCTTCGCGGCGTCAAAGGGCGGCTTGGCCGCTGTAATCCTGTTCAGGAGCTTAAGATGAAGAGGCGCAAGGCCCGCCAGATATGCCGGGCCATCGGAAAATCCTCGGTAGCGGTAGTAGGCGACCTGATGCTCGACAGATACTTCTGGGGCAGGGTCGACAGGATCAGTCCAGAGGCACCTGTTCCTGTCGTGAACGTCGAGAGGACCGGTCAGAGGCCGGGCGGGGCGGCAAATGTAGCCTGGAACCTCGTATCCCTCGGCTGCGATGCCAGGCTCGCCTCAGTGATCGGCCGGGACCCGCAGGGTTCTGAGACAAAGAAGCTCCTGCGGAAGATGAAGATACCTACCGGATATATAATGGTCGATGGCGGCCGCGTCACCACCGAGAAGATAAGGATCCTCGCTCACAGCCAACAGGTCGTGAGGGCCGATTTCGAGACGGGTACGGAGCTTAAGGGTGCAGCGCTGGGCAGAATGAAAGCTTCAGTGAAGAAAGCGGTTGCCGGCGCGGGAGCCGTCATCGTCTCCGATTACGGCAAGGGCGTCGTGACGATGGCTGTGATGGACACCCTGCGCGAGATATGCGGCGACAGTATTCCGATCATCATAGATCCCAAGGTCGGACACTTTCCGCTATACAAGGGCGCATGGGCAATGACACCGAACCTCAATGAGGCGGGTGCTTTCTATAACATAAGAATATCCGGCGACAGGCAGCTCGAGGAGGTCGGGAACTCGCTCCTTTCCGATCTCGAAGCGAAAGCCGTGCTGATAACCCGCGGCGAAGACGGTATGTCGCTCTTTGAGGCGGGCAAAGCGTCCAGACATTTTCCGACAAGAGCGAGCGAGGTCTACGACGTCACCGGTGCGGGAGACACAGTAATAAGTGTGCTCGCGGCAGGTCTTGCCGCTGGTGCCTCGCTGTATGATTCTATTGAACTGGCCAACGCGGCGGCCGGTATCGTCGTCAGGGAGATCGGAACAGCCGCGGTCACTATCGAAGAACTTGCCGGGGCATTCCCGGCCTGATAATATGAACGACTCTTCAGGAAGAACGATCGCGAGAGGAGACCTTGGCGCTTTCCGCAGGGAGAACTCCGGCCGCTCGATCGTATTCACGAACGGATGCTTCGATATCCTGCACAGGGGGCATGTCTCCCTGCTTGAGCAGGCAAGGGCGATGGGCGACTGCCTCATCGTCGGCATCAACAGCGACGATTCGGTCCGGCGCCTCAAGGGTGAGTACAGGCCGCTCAACAGTCAGGAAGACAGGGCGGAGGTACTTCTGGCCTTGCGGAGCGTGGACCACGTCACCATATTCGGCGAGGATACCCCGATCGAGACTATCGAGGCACTCGAGCCAGACGTCCTCGTCAAGGGCGCGGAGTACGGGAGTGGAGAGATAGTCGGTGAGGATTTTGTGCTGGGAAAGGGAGGCAGGGTAGAGCGGATTGAAATGGTAAAAGGATATTCTACGAGCGGCATCATTGACAGGATGCCGACAGAGGAAGAATAGAACAGCTTTAAAATCGAATGTAACTCCTAACCACAGGAAAGTTGAGGTCGAAGAAGAATGGACAAGAGAAGAATCCTTATCATGGGCGCGGCGGGAAGGGATTTCCACAACTTCAACACGCTGTACCGTGAAGATGATTCGGTGGAGATCGTCGCCTTTACCGCGACTCAGATCCCCGACATCACCGACCGGAAGTATCCGGCCGTCCTGGCGGGCAGCCTCTACCCGGACGGCATCCCCATCTTTGACGAGAGTGAACTCGAGGAGCTCATCATCAACAAGGATGTCGAGGAGGTCGTCTTCTCATACAGCGACGTCTCGCACCAGTACGTGATGGAGAAGGCTCAGATCGTCAACTCTCTCGGAGCGCACTTCACGATCGTCGGGGCCGACCCCACGATGGTCAAATCGACCAAGCCCCTTATCTCGATATGCGCGACCCGCACCGGTTGCGGCAAGAGCCAGACGACGAGGCGCGTGGCCGAATTATTGATAGAAGCGGGCAAGAAGGTCGTCGCGATACGTCACCCGATGCCTTACGGCGACCTGGCAAAGCAGGCCGTGCAGAGGTTCGCGTCGCTCGAGGATCTCAAGACACACGAGTGCACGATCGAAGAGATGGAAGAGTACGAGCCTCACATCGTCGCCGGCGTTATCATCTACGCTGGGGTCGACTACGAGTCTATCCTGCGCGAGGCTGAGAAGGAAGCGGACGTCATCCTCTGGGACGGCGGCAACAACGACCTGCCCTTCTACAAGCCCGACCTGGCGATCACGGTCGTAGATCCCCACAGGGCGGGAGACGAACTCGAGTATTACCCCGGATTCACAAACCTGCTGATGGCAGACGTTATCGTCATCAACAAGATAGACACGGCGGATCTCTCCGGTGTCGAAGAGGTAAGGCAAAATATTGCCGAGTGGAACCCCGAGGCTGTCGTCGTTGACGCGGCATCGCCTCTGACGGTATCCGATCCCTCCCTGATAAAGGGCAAGAAGGTCCTCTGTATCGAGGACGGACCGACCCTTACGCACGGCGGGATGAAGTACGGCGCGGGCATCATGGCCGCGCTGAAGTTCGGAGCTGCCGAACTCATCGACCCGCGTCCCTGGGCTGTCGGCAAGATCGCCAGGACGTTTGCCAGGTATCCAGAGGTCGGGCAGCTTCTGCCGGCGATGGGATACGGGGATGAGCAGATCAAGGACCTCGAGAAGACAGTCGCGAAAGTCGAGTGCGACACGGTCGTTATCGGTACGCCGATCGATCTCCAGCGGATCATCAAGATACCGCAGCCTTCAGTGAGGGTCACATACGAACTGGCCGAGATCGGCAAGCCCGACCTCAAGGACGCTCTGGCAGATTATCTGAAGTAATAAGGCGGAGGTTTGCATTGAAGATTCACGAAGCGGACGCGCGGGGAATATTCGCAGGTTACGGGCTCCCCGTCCCTCCGAGCAAAATGATAACGAAGGCCGGGGACGCAAAGGCTGCGGCCGAGCAGCTCGGCTGCCCCGTCGTGGTCAAGGCCCAGGTACTCGTCGGCGGCAGGGGAAAGGCCGGCGGCGTCAAGCTGGCATCCACTCCAGAGGAGGCCGTCGAGAAGGCTGAGGCGATACTCGGGCTCGACATCAAGGGACTTACCGTCGAGAAGGTCCTCGTGGCGAAGGCCGTCGATATAGACAAGGAGTTCTATGTCGGCATGATTTTCGACCGCGGCTCGCGCAGACCGATGATGATGGTCTCTCCGGCAGGCGGAGTCGATATCGAGGAAGTTGCCAGGACCACCCCCGAGAAGATCCTCAAGCTTCCCGTCAATCCTGAAGGAGGGCTCATGCCCTTCCAGGTGAGGAGGCTGGCATCATTTCTCAGCAGTGACAAGGCTGTCGCGAAGCAGATCGGGAAAGCACTGAAGGGATTGTATGACGCTTTCATGGGATCGGATGCTTCTCTTGCAGAAATCAACCCATTAGTCGAGGACCCTGATGGAAAGGTCTGGGCGATCGACGCGAAGATCAATCTCGACGACAACGCCCTGTTCAGACATCCCGAAATCGCTGAGATGCGCGATGACGCATCCGAGGACCAGGGCGAGGTTACAGCGAGGGAGGCCGACCTTTCTTTCGTCAAGCTCGACGGCAGGATCGGCTGCATCGTAAACGGCGCGGGGCTGGCGATGGCCACTATGGACATGATCAAGCATTTCGGCGGAGAGCCGGCGAACTTCCTCGACATCGGAGGAAGCTCGAGCCCCGAGAAGGTCCTCTCCGCGATAAAGATCATCCTGCGTGACGAGAATGTGAAATCGATCCTGATAAATATATTCGGAGGGATCACGAGGTGCGACGATGTGGCGAACGGCCTGATCGTGGCAAAGGAAAAGCTCGGTCTCGACATACCGCTTGTCGTCAGGCTTACCGGAACGAACGAGGTGGAGGCGAAGGAGATCCTCGCGAGCACCGAGATGATCGCTGCCCTGGATATGGAAGACGCAGTAAAGAAGGCCATCGAAGCGGCGGGTTAGAATCGAAAGGAATCTGGTCTTGAGTATTCTTGTAGATAAAAACACGAAGTTGATCGTCCAGGGTATCACGGGAAGGGACGGCGGGTTCCACGCCAGCCAGATGGTCGCCTACGGGACGAACGTGGTCGGAGGTGTCACTCCCGGCAAGGGGGGGCAGAAGACCGAAGACGGCGTTCCGGTATTCGATTCGATGGCCGATGCCGTTGCCGCTACGGGCGCGAACACGAGCGTGATCTACGTCCCCGCGGCATTTGCCGCCGACGCGATCTGCGAGGCCTCGGACGCCGGCTGCAAGCTGGTCGTCTGCATCTCGGAGGGACTTCCCGTAAGGGACATGGTCAAGGTACTTCCGTTCATAACCGAGCGGGGCACAAGGCTGATCGGGCCGAACAGCCCGGGGATCATCTCGCCGGGGCGCTCGAAGGTCGGGATCATGCCCGGTGACATCCATGCCGAGGGAAATGTGGGCGTCGTCTCGAGGAGCGGTACGCTCACCTACGAGATCGTATACCATCTCACGCAGAATGGATTGGGGCAGTCGACCTGCATCGGGATCGGAGGCGATCCGATAGTAGGGACAAACCTGCTCGATACTATGGAACTCTTCGCTGCCGATGATGAGACCGACGCTGTCGTGCTGATCGGTGAGATCGGCGGGAACGACGAGGAACTCGCCGCCGAGATGATAAAGAATAGTTATCCCAAGAAGGTGGGCGTCTTTATCGCGGGACATTCCGCGCCTCCGGGGAAGAGGATGGGCCACGCCGGCGCCATCGTCTCCGGCGGAACGGGCACTGCGGCGGAGAAGGTCGCAGCCTTCGCCGCGGTAGGCGTCGAGGTCGCCGACACACCGGCGCAGATAGTGGATATAATGAAAAGACTTATCTAATTGGAGGAACAGTGGCGAGCACATATCTGATGATAAAGCCAGAGGTGGTCGAGGCAGGCCTCCAGGGCCAGATAATCGATTTCATACTGAAGAACCGGTGGACGATCCGAAGGATGAAGATGTTCAGGTTCAACGACGCGCAGGCAGCCGAATTCTATGACATCCATAAGGATAAGCCCTTTTTCGCCGACCTGATGAAATATATCGTCTCCGGCAACGTGATCGGGCTCGAACTGGAGAAGGATGGGGACGTGATCGCCCTGACCAGGGAGCTTGTAGGGGCCACGAATCCCGCCGACGCCCGTCCGGGGACGATCAGGTACATGTTCGGCACTTCGCTCCAGGCGAATGCCGTTCATGCCTCCGATGCGCCCGAGTCGGCAGAAAAAGAACTTGCTATAGTTTTCCCTGAAGATTAATATAAACGCTTCATGGAAAAGGATTTTCCAAGAATGGGACTGGATCTCGGTCACAGTGATGACAGGGAGACATTCACATTCGAGGAGGAGTTTCCGGTCCGCGGTCCCGAAGGGGATGATGTCCCCTGCAAGGCAGCCGTAACGGCCGAATCGACCCGGACGGGCAGCAGTTACCTGCTCGAGGGAAGAATAGAAGCAGATATCAGCGGCGACTGCAGCAGATGCCTGAAATCGTTTGAATTCAAGCTGGTTGCGGAGTTCAGCATGATGCTGCGGAGGAGTGGCCGGGTACCCGAGGGCAGCGAGGAAGAGAATTTCGTTCTCATGAGCGAGGCTCAGGAATTCGATTTCGACATCTTCCCGGTGGTCCGCGAGGCAGTGGTTCTCGAAATGCCCATAAAGTATTTGTGTAAGGAGAGTTGCGCTGGTATCTGTCCCCGGTGCGGGGCGGATCTGAACGAGGGAGCCTGCAGCTGCGGTGAGAAGTCTGTCGACCCGAGGTGGGGCCCCCTGAAAAAACTGTTGAAAGAGGAAGACGAGAAGTGAATATTCCCGGGAACCGGGAGAATAGTGGAGGGGACCGGAACAATATTCCCGGGAACCGGGAGGAGTAAGATATGGCAGTCCCGAAGAGAAGGACATCGAAATCTAAGAAGAATATGCGGCGGGCCCACTGGAAAGCCCAGCCACCCACCGCAACCAAGTGTTCGCACTGCCATCAGCCCAAGCAGCCCCACGTGGTTTGCCCACACTGTGGCTACTATGCGGGACGCGAGGTAATCAAGCCTCAGGAAGAAGAGAGTTAGGCCTTCTGGCCGCCCTCTCCTTTTGAGGCTGTTTAACCGGATTGAAGATCCGGGGCGGGTATGGCAATGAGGATAGCACTTGATGCCATGGGCGGCGACAATGCGCCCGAGGCTGTTGTAGATGGAGCTGTCGAAGCAGCGCAGTTAGCCGATGGACGCTTCGAGCTGATACTCGTTGGGCGGCAGGATGAGCTCGAAAGCTATATTTCCAAACGAGGTCATTCCACCGGAAATATCGAGATCGTCCATGCTCCTGATGTAATCAGCATGTCGGAGAGCCCCGCAACGGCTATAAGGCGGAAGCGCGAGGCATCGATCGTCGTTGCGACAAAGCTGCACAAGGAGGGAGTGGCGGATGCGGTGGTAAGCGCCGGTAATACCGGGGCGGCCGTCGCGAGCTCGCTTCTTTCGCTCGGCAGGATGCCGGGCATCGACCGGCCCGCGATAGCCCTCTTCTTTCCGTCGCGTAACGGCGGGACGATCGTTCTTGACGGAGGCGCAAACTCGGACAACGTACCGATGCACCTCGAGCAGTTCGGCTACATGGGCGCGGCCTACGCGGAACTGATCCTCGGCAGGAAGAATCCGAGGGTCGGCCTGCTCAATATAGGCGAGGAATCCTCCAAGGGAAGCGAATTGACGAGGGAAGCTCACGAGCTTCTCGCCGCGAGCGGCCTGAACTTTGCCGGTAACGTCGAAGGTATGGACGTGATCGCCGGCAAGGTGGATGTAGTCGTCACCGACGGTTTCACCGGGAACGTCCTTCTGAAGTTTGCCGAGAGTGTCGCTCACTATTTCGGCGACATCATAAAGGAAGGAATCGAGGAAAGCCTCAGGGCGAAGATCGGCGCGATGTTCATGAAGCCGGTCCTCAGGAAGATGGGAAAAACGCTCGATTACGCGGAGTACGGTGGCATGCCGCTTCTCGGGATCGACGGCGTCACGATAATCGGCCACGGTGGATCCAACGCCAAAGCTATTAAAAACGCCGTGCTGGCAGCGGAGAGTTTTGTGAAGCGCGACGTTAATGGAAGCATACTGATTAGAATACAGGAAACGCAGTGATAAAGCCGTGTAAACAGATAGGCGCCAGGATAGCCGGGACAGGGCATTACCTTCCCGAGAAGATCCTGACCAATGCCGACTTTGAGAAGATTGTCGACACGAGCGACGAGTGGATCCTGACCCGTTCGGGTATCAGGGAAAGGCATATCACCGCCGATAATGAGTTTTCGAGCGATATGGCGTTCGAAGCGGCAAAGATGGCCCTGGCAGATGCGGAAGTCGATCCGAAGGATCTCGACATGATCATCGTGGCGACTGTGACTCCCGATATGCCGCTGCCTTCGACGGGCTGTCTGCTGCAGGAGATGCTCGGCGCGAAGAAAGCGGCGGCATTCGATGTTTCGGCAGCCTGCTCGGGATTCATATACGGGCTGTCTATAGGCTCGTCGATGATAGAGTCGGGGAAGGCAGAAAAGGTCCTTGTCATTGGTGTGGAGACGCTCACCAGCATCACCGATTACACGGACCGTACCACCTGCGTGCTCTTCGGAGACGGATGCGGCGCGGTAGTACTCGAGGAGGGGGAGCCGGGCGAGGGAGTCCTGAGCACCTTTATGCAGAGCGATGGAGGCGAGAAGGAACTGCTCTACATCGTCGCCGGGGGATCGAAGACGCCTCTTACGACGGAAAGGATCGAGGCGGGGGAACATTACATCAGGATGAAGGGCGACGGCCTTTTCAAGTACGCGGTGAGGGCAATGGTCGACGCGGCGAGACATACGCTCAAGGAAGCGGGCCTCGGAACCGAGGACGTGACTTATCTGATACCTCACCAGGCAAATATCAGGATAATCGAAGGGGTGAGGAAGCGCCTCAAACTCGAAAAAGAACAGGTAGTAGTAAATATAGACCGTGTAGGAAATACGTCGTCGGCGAGTATACCGATAGCGTTTTCCGAATTGAAAGAGGGCGGGACCCTCAAGAAGGGTGACCTCGTTATAATGGTCGCCTTCGGCGGCGGCCTGACATGGGGCGCCGCGTTGATCAAGTACTGACCACGGTGAATACTGAGGAGACATAAAGATGAAGACAGCGATGTTGTTCCCAGGTCAGGGATCACAGTTTGCCGGGATGGGAAAGGATCTGGCCGGGCAGTTTCCCGCAGTTGCAAGGATCTACGAAGAGGCCGACGAGATCCTTGGATTCAGCATATCGAAACTCTCGTTCGAGGGAGACGCTGATGTCCTGACCGAGACGAGGAATGCCCAGCCGGCGATCCTTCTTCACAGTCTTGCCGTAGCACATGTTATGAAGGACGAGGCCGGCCTCGAGCCGTCGATCGCAGCGGGTCACAGCCTCGGCGAATATTCGGCGCTGGCTGCGGCAGGAACGCTCGACGACATGGACGCACTGAGGATAGTACGCAGGCGCGGAGAGCTGATGTTCGACGCGGGGCTCAGGCAGCCCGGCACCATGGCGGCTATCATCGGAATGGAGACCGCGGACGTACAGGTCGTCTGTGAAGAGGCGAGCACGGGTGATACGGTAGTGGTCCTGGCGAACATAAATTCGCCCGGACAGGTCGTAGTCTCGGGCCATATCGAGGCGGTAGAAAGGGCGATGAAGCTTGCCGAGGGAAAGGGCGTGCGCAAGGTCGTCAGACTCAACGTGAGCGGAGCCTTTCATTCGCCGCTCGTCGCTCCCGCGCAGGACGAGCTCGTTGAATATATAAAGAGTTTCGAGATCAAGGACACGACAGCCGATGTCGTCTGCAACGCCGACGCGAAGATCGTCACGCGCCGCGAGCAGATAATCGACGCGCTGTCGAGGCAGCTCACGAGTCCCGTCAAGTGGTCCGATTCGATGAATCTTCTTACCTCGCAGTGGGGCGGAGAGATCCTCGAGGTCGGGCCGGGGAAGGTGCTGAGCGGTCTCATGAAGAGAATAGACAGGGCCAGGAGCGTCGAGACGGTCGGAACTGCCGATCAGCTCGCTCAGGTCATAGAGCGCGAGACCGTCGCGTAAAGATTTCCTTTACGCACGGAAGCGTATCTGATATAGAGGTTTTCCAAATGACCGGACTGAATGGAAATACGGCTATAGTCACAGGTGCCGGGCGCGGGATCGGAAGGGACATTGCCCTTGCGCTCGCCGGGCAGGGCGTTGACGTTGCGGTCCTCGATGTCGACATCGATGGAGCGGAGGAGACCGCCGGGCTCATCGAAGAGGCCGGGCAGGGAGCCCTTGCCGTCAAATGCAACGTCGCCGACTATGCCGAGGTCCAGGAATGTGTCAAGGAGGTGCTCGGCTGGCGCGACCAGGTTCATATACTGGTCAACAATGCCGGGATCACGCGTGACAATCTCCTTCTCCGCATGGGTGAGCAGGAGTGGGACACCGTGATAAAGGTCAACCTGACAG
>DAOVNN010000134.1 GCA_030630165.1 Candidatus Krumholzibacteriota bacterium | reverse complement strand
TCGAAGCGGGTAAGATCTCCCACTTCGGCAACAACGGTCATTGCCACGATGAACCGGACACCGCGCAGTGCTTGAAGAGCCTCCACTACCGGATAGAGCCGCCAGGCAGGAGCAAGCTCTCTGAGCTCGGCCGCGATATGATCATGACGCTCTGTGTGCTCACAGATCGCTCGTACGTATTCTTGGAAGACGATTCTCTGGGCCGGCGTCGGCATGACGACCGTTGAGAGCCATCGCAGGTGTGCCTTGCTCCAGTTCGCCGTGCCGCTGTAACAGATGTCGTGGCGCAGGAGAAAGCCCTTCAGACGTGACTTGGCGGCCTTAAGATCACCCACCGCATCTTCGCGCGCACGACAGAGATCACGGATCGCCTCGTCCTCGATCCGCGGGACATAGACTGCGGTCAGATCTCCAGAGCGCATCAGCCGGGCCAGCTGGATCGCATCACGGGGATCGGTCTTGACGCGGTCTCCCGCCTTGCGGGGCATAAGCGACGGGGCGACAACCACGCACTTATGGCCTTTCTTGGTCAGATATCGATAGAGTACGTACCCGCAGGGACCGGCCTCGTAGGCGAAGACGAGCTGCTTCGCCTTCGACTGCATCCTGCGCACCATCTTGTCGATATCCCGCTGTAGAGTGCCGATGCGCCCGAGATATATCACCTCGGCGGTCCGGTCCTCAGGCGCATAGGCGACCGATATAAAATCCTTGTGACTGTCTAGCCCAATGAAAAGTGTGCTACACTCATCCATGGCTGACCTCCGTCGTTAAAGGGTTAATGGCTAATACCATTAATGAGGCGCTGGCCTCTCAGAGGCTAACCCTCGAAAAATTGGAGGTCAGCCTCTTTTTTACGGAAGTCATAATGTCTGGGAGTGGATTTTTCCCCAGTCCCGGATCACCGCCGCACCGCGACTCAGCCTGACTCGAGAACAGCTGTATGGTTCCTCCTGACATACGGGCCCGCGGCGACCGAAAACCCTACCCCGCGGGCTGTCTCCAGCGTCGCCTCGAAATCCTCTTCCGACACGTGATCGACCGGTTCGATGACGAGGCAGCGTCCACCGGGCCTGAGCGCCCGCCTGACTTCCCCGAAGAACCTTCCCGCATCGGGCACCTCATGGACGAGACAGAAGGCGAGAGCGATGTCGATAGAGCCATCGAGGTCGCTGACACCCAGCGTATCGGCCGGGCAGACCCTCGCCGCAACAACATCTGTCAGCTTCGCGCGGCGCACACGGCGCTCAAGGGCGCTGATCATCTTCTGCTGCAGGTCGACGGCGTAGACCCCGCCTCCTGGCCCGGCCAGCCTCGCCGCCTCAAGGGTGAAAAATCCCATCCCGCAGCCCGGCTCGAGGACATTCATACCCTTTTTTACGAATGGAGAGAGGATCTTCCGGGGATTTTCGAATAATTTTCTGATCGGGGTCAGGAGAAAATACCCCATCCACCACGGACATACACGCTCAGCCATACGACACGCTCCCCGGTCTATTGTTATAACCACTTGAACTATGGTACAATTATGTCATGTTCCCGCTTTGATGGGAACATGGTTGTTCGAACAATTGGGTCCAGGGCCGCAACGGGAATCTCGCAACTTTCAATTGCTGCCATGACCTGAGGTCATACTTCAATAGACGAGCATCTGTGCCATGGACTTCAGGAACCTCAAGGGCGAACGCTTCAGGCGTGTCATAGCCGTACTGGCGGTCGCCGTAACGATCTACTACCTCTACTGGCGAGTCACTGAGACGTTCAATCCGAACGCCCTCTTCTTCTCGTGGTCATTGTGGTGTGCCGAGGTCTTCGGCTTCTTCACCACCGTGCTTTTCTACTTCACTGTCTGGAAACCAGAAACTCGCGAGGCACCCGAGCCGCTCGAGGGACGGACCATCGATGTCCTCATACCGACGATCAACGAACCGGTCGAGGTGCTGCGCAAGACACTGCTCGCCTGCAACGACATCACGTATCCCCACAGGACCCTCGTCCTCGATGACGGGGAGCGCGAAGAGGTCCGCGAGCTCTGCGCCGGGCTCGGCTGCGTCTATCTCGCCCGCGAGGAGCACGAGGACGCCAAGGCGGGCAACCTCAATTTCGGCCTCGAGCACTCCGAGGCGGAGTTTGTCGCAGTCTTCGATGCGGACCACGCGCCGCTGCCCCATTTCATCGACCGCCTGCTCGGTTATTTCGAGGATGACGAACTCGGCTTCGCGCAGGCGCCCCAGGAGTTCTACAACATCGATTCCTTCCAGCACCGGGTCGCGCCGAAAAAGAAGTATATCTGGGCCGAGCAGGGTCTGTTCTACTACATAATCCAGCCGGGCAGGGACCACTGGAACGCCGCCTATTTCGTCGGCACCTGCGCGATCATCCGAAGGAAGGCCCTCGACGACATCGACGGATTCGCCACCGGATCGATCACAGAGGATATGATGACCTCGATCAGGCTGCAGTCCGAGGGCTGGAACTCGGTCTACCACAACGAGCCGCTCGCCTACGGGATAGCGGCCGAGACGATCGCCCCGTTCCACATCCAGCGCCGCCGCTGGGGGCTGGGCGGATGGCAGGTCTTCTTCAAGGCCAACCCGCTCTTCATCAAGGGGCTGAGCTTCCCGCAGCGTCTCTGCTACCTGGCAAGCCTGATATATCCCTTCGAGGGATTCCAGAAACTGATCTTTTACGTCACCCCGCCGATAATACTGTTCACCGGCATCCTGCCGATGAACGCATTGGACACAGAGTATCTCCTGCACTTCATACCGTACTTCGTCATCTCGACGTTCGCCTTTAACGAAATGGGCAGAGGATACGGCGGGCACCTCATGCTCGAGCAGTCCAGCATCGGCAAGTTCATGACTTACATGAGCTCGCTCCTCGCCTTTATCCTGCCGAAACGATCGAGGAAGTTCAGGGTAACCCCCAAGGGAACGGGCGGCCTCTCTTCGGGCTGGTATCTCATATCGCAGGTCATCATCGTGCTGGCCAGCATCACGGCGATCTTATGGGCGCTTACCTTTCTCTTGCTCGGCAACAGAAGCGACGAGTTCATAATCGCCGTAAACAGCCTCTGGGGCCTTTACAACACGGGGCTTGGGATCGGGATCATACAGTACGCACGAAAGAAGCACTCGCAGCGGCGGGAAAACTTCCGCATCCCCGTCAACATTCCGATGTTCTACCGGTACGAGAACGGCGAGGGCCGCGAGAAACGCATCGCTGTCGCCGACAACCTCACCCACGAGGGGCTCTCGATCATGGCGATCGGGAAGATGCCCTGCAACCGCAGGGTAGGCCTCGAGCTGATCATGCCCGGCGGGAACATCGAGGCGGAAGGGTACATAACGCACGGCAGAACGGTGAATGCGAACTGTCACCTCGCCTCGAGGTTCGGCATCAGGCTCGACGACATGCCGCGCACGTACATGGACCGGCTGATACGCTATCTTTCCTCCTCGTCCGTGTCGAAGTTTCTCGGCGAGTATTCGACGAGATACGAGACATTCCTCGACAGGAGGTTCAAGAAGGACAAGGAGATCCCGGAGAGGGCTCGAAGGGTTCCTTCATGGCTTCCCGCGGTAGTGACGAACGGCGACCGTAGGCCGAGATACTCGGCCGTAAGAAACGTATCGGAAACAGGCTGCCTGATAGCGACTGAGTTCCCCGTAGAACCGGGGGAATGCGTGATGATCAGGGTCATCGTCGGACAGGACATAGTCGAGCTCGGCGGAAAGGTGGCAAGGCTGGTTAAGTCGCCGGTCGAGAAGTTCCCTGAGTCGATCATGGGTGTAAATTTCCACGATCCGTGCTGCGAGTGCGCGAAATATCTCGTGAAGATCGCCGATCAGACCGGAGAGCTGGTGGAAGAATGAGATCGCAAAGGATACACTACATCCTCCTCGGCGGCATCCTTGCCTACGGCCTGGTGATCAGCCTGGTGAAGCTCGACTACAACTCGGTCTTCGTCGACGAGGCGTATCACATCGTGATGGGGCGCCAGCTCGTCGCCGGCGAATACTGCCCCGGCTGCCCGGCGCATACAGGATCTGTTATGACGTGGCCCCTGTTCGCCTCGTTCGGCGATTCGTTCGGCGGACTGTACGGCGCCCGTATAATGAACATCATCCTCGGGCTGATGCTCACTGCATGTATATACCTCGCGACGAGGATGCTCGCCGGCAGGGATATCGGGCTCCTCGCCGCGGCAATATTCATGTTCTCGGGGCAGGCCCTGTACCTGATGAAGCTCGCCACGTACGACATGACCGCGGCCTTCTTCCTCGGGGGCGCGTTCCTGATGACGGTGGCGGCTCACAAGGCCGGCTCGACCGGTTACGAGGCTGCGGCGCTTACTACCGCTACAATCCTGCTGAGCCTCGCGGCGATCACAAAGTACCTCCTGCCGGTGTTCATACCGGCATTCCTCATATATGTGATACTCAGGCACGGCGTGATGAAATCGCTCCTTTTCGCTCTCGCGCCGCTGACCGTCTTCATGACCCTCTTCTTCTGGTTTACTCCATATCCGCCCAATCCGCAGGTGCTCTACCAGATCGAGAATGCCAGAGAGGTCTCGAACCTTCCGCTCGCAACGATCTTCGACTGGACGTTCCGCTGGCTCTCGCTGGCCTGCCTGCTGGCCGCCTTCGGCCTCTTTCACGAGAAATACAGGCGTCTTGCCGGACTTCTTATTCTGGCGTCGATGCCGATACTCCTGATCCATATCATCACCAGAGCCGAAGCATCGGTGAACAAGAACGTCGTGTTCGCCCTTCTCTTCCTCGCCCCCGCCGGCGCAATGGGCATCGACCATATCGCTCATCTCTTCTCGATGCGCGAGACGAGCCGGGCCGTAAAGGTCTTCTTCACTATCTCGGTCGTGACAATCGTGTGGGTATACGGGATCAACAACCTCAGGTGGCTCGAGAAACAGCACCCCGACGTCAGCCCCGTCATCGAGTATCTCAGGTACAACGGATTCGACGGGATGACGGTCGCGACGAACGGCTGGGACGGCGTGATGTACGAGTATGCCCTCGAGTCGGAGTATCCCGGCGCGAGGTTCGACCATATCACCTGGTTCATCCGCGGTGACGAGAACGCCCGCACACTCGACAAGCGGGTCGACTTCATCATATGCGAGGACGATTACTATGGAAAACATTACCCGAGCGAGCGCTTCCGGGACATCCTGGACAGCGACTGCAAGCTGCTCGAAGATTTTACGATAACGCACTCATGGGGCGAGACGCACGCCCTCGTATTCGGAAGGAGATAACGATGAACCGGTTTATCGGTGGAACGCTGATGCTGCTGCTTTTCATGGTGGCGGGTACAGGAGGAGCGCTCGCGGAGATAATAGGACTGCGCGGCGCATCCTGGGGAGAGCTGAGGTACGAGATACCCAAGGAAGGCGAACAGAACCTCGTCCTCGACGGATGGGTCAAGCAGGGGATCGACTGGGCCAAGTGGGGCAACACCTCCCTGAACACATACGCCAAGCTGCGATTCAAGTGGGACACCGAGGGATACGAATGGAACAACCTCATTGGGCCGACTATCGGCATCTCTCTCGACGCCTTCTCGCCTATCGGGCTCTCGGGCTCTCTCGGCCTCGAGTACGCGTGGGAGAATCAGATGCTCGACTCGGGTAACGTCATGGACCAGAAGGTGGCCATATACGTCAACTGGTATGGATGGTGGGACCTGAAGGACTGATCTTCATGATCTGCGACTTTGCCGCCGGTGCAACGTGAGTGGACCGGCGGCACCCACCGCCCATATTTCCTTTAATACCAACAATATTCCTTAAATCCTGCATTCCTGTGCAACAGGTTCCCTCCTGTTTCGTATCCATATATGTGGCTGTATTGCGTATCCGGATATTTGCGCTCACGGAAGGAGGAGCGATGAAGAGGACTCTGGGAATACTCGTGCTCGTCATGATCGTATGCTCACTGTCATCGGCCGCTTTCGCGAAAAAGACGAAGGTGATCGAGAAGACATTCGATCGCGTCGAATCACTGAGGGTGGAGACCATCCTCGGTGACTGCGTCATCAAGCAGGGCGACGGCGACAAGATCAGCATCCGCGTCGAGTACACGTACGACGATGACGACTTCGAGGCGAAGTTCAAGGAACGAAGGGGCACTCTCTATGTCGAGGAGAACCTCGACGGAGATAACATCAAGGGCGAATCGGAATGGCTCATCGTCGTACCCGACGGCATCGAAATCAAGTTCAAGTCGGCTACCGGCGGATTGAAGGCCTCCGGGCTCAGCGGAGAACTGGAAGCCAGGTCCGGTACGGGCGAGATCATCGTGTCCGGATTCAAGGGCGAGCTCGAAGCGAACAGCGGCACCGGTGACATTATTGTTTCGGACGCCAATGGAGAGTTCGAGATCAGTTCCGGCACCGGCGATGTCAGTATCGAGGACGCGGATGGAAGCTTCGATGCTTCATCTGGAACGGGCGACGTAAAGATCGCCGGGGCCAGGGGCGATTTCGAAGCGAGCTCGGGCACGGGTCATGTCGAGGCATCCGGTCTGTTACTAAAGGATTACGGCGAATTCTCGTCCGGAACAGGGAATGCCGAGATCGACCTCCCCGAAGGAGAATCCTACGAACTCGAGGTCAGTTCGGGAACGGGTAAGGCAACCCTCGAATGCGGGGGCGTCGACCTGGACGCGTATGTAGAGATGTCGGCAAAGAAGCGCAAAGGCAAGATCTCCTCCTCTTTCGATTTCGAGGACGAAGAGGAGTACGAGCGCAGCGACGACACCTACGTCCGGAAGTGGTTCACGGAAGGCAGCGGCTCAAGAAAAATCGAGATAAGAACAGGTACCGGCAGGGCAAAGATTAAAAAATAGCCTGTAGTTGTTTAAATCCGTACTGTTGAATATCAACAGTCCTTCAGGAAAACGGGGTCGTACCTCAGGGTCATGGTCCCGTTTTCTTTTTCTGCAGAGCTGATGACGCAATGACGATAATGGTCCAGCCGGTCAGCACGGCAATCTGCTGCTCTGGACTCGGAGGATTGTATCCACTCTTCAGCGCTGCAAGGATGAAAGGGATCAATAAGTATCCGCCTGCCATCCAGCGGGAGAACTGGAACCGGATCGTAACATAACGCAATCCCTCCACGGCCGCCGGGATGAGAGCGATGAAAGCAAGAACGAGCAGGCGGTCGACATTCCCGGCAAACAGTGGCTGGATATATACGAGGACGAGAAACGGTAGGAATCTCAGGAGTATCCTGCCCCCCTTCTTTCCCGACATAACGATCAATACCGGCAGAAGGACTCCCCACGTTCCCACCGTACCGCCTCTAAGGAACCCGGCCAGGTCTCCGTTCAGTCTCTCGAGCCCAACCATGCCGAACAGATCCGCCGGTGACGGTTGCGGGAGCGATGGTACAGCAATCCTCACTCCGAAATAGACCGCGACCGGAAGAACGGCCACGGCCAGAGCCTGGACAGCCACCTTCCTGTCAAAAAGACTTTCAGCCCTGAGAGTGTAGACGAGCGGAATGAGAAAGAGCGCGCTTTCCTTGGCCAGAACAGCCACGGCGAGTGTGACACTGAGCCAGATATCATGTTTTCTCAGCAGGAAAAGTATTGAGAGAGCGCCGAAAAAGAAAAGGGCCGGTT
>DAOVNN010000140.1 GCA_030630165.1 Candidatus Krumholzibacteriota bacterium | reverse complement strand
GCGCCCTGATGCGCGATCATTACGAGGGCACCGACTACGACATGTGCGAAGGAGTCGACGCCGGACAGTTCTGCTCGCCGAACAGGTGGCGCCCGATGAACTGGGAGATCGATGGGGAGATGTACACGTGGGAGCGTCCGATCTCGACACAGCAGACGGGATACTCATTCGTCTCGCAGTCGAGGAAGGATATGCCCGACGGTATAGGCGGCGTCTACTGGTACGGCCTCGACGATAGCTACTTCAACGTCTACGTCCCGTTCTATGCCTGCACCGACCGGATACCAGAGGTCTTCGCCACGGGCCGCATGTCGAAGTTCTCGTGGGACTCGGCCTGGTGGGTCTTCAACTTTGTCGCCAACTACGCGAACCTGCGATACGAGCTGATGAAGGTCGACATCCAGGCGGTGCAGAAGGAGCTCGAGGACAACCTCACCGCGATGCAGCCCGCCGTCGAGAAGGCTGCGATCGAGCTTTACAAACAGGATCCGGAGCTTGCCCGCGTCTACCTGACAGATTACTCCGAAGCGTCGGCGAACAGGGTCGTGGCGAGATATACGCAGCTTGCCGAGGACCTGATTCGCAAGTACAACGACGGGTACGTCCAGCACGAGCCGGGCCGCGCCAAAGAGGAGGGGTACACGGAGGAGTGGCTGCGCAAGGTCATCAGGAACCATCCCGAGAAGTACAGGCTCCAGCGCTGGGAGTCCGACTCGCTCGAGACCGACCTGCCGTACTGATCGCCAGCGGTACCGGGTGTGATTTGGGAGCCAGGTTCGATCCGCCGCTTCAGGAACTGGGGAATTTTTCACTCCCGGCGCCGGGAGTGCGGAGAAATAATCGTTCCCACTGTACATATCTTATCATTTGAGTTATAATTAACTGTTGTGATTTCGCCCCGACCACAGGGGTGCCGGGCTTTCGAGGACAGGATATGAGGGGTATCTCGAGGCTTGTTTTCTCCGCTTTCATTTTTTCGATCATTCTGTTCGCGCTATTCATCAGACCTGCCGCTGAGCAGGATCCCCCCTCATCAGATCGCAGTGACAGGTATAGTGATCGACTCGGGGAGGCAGAGTGACTGATAGCGACGGAAAAGGCCGTGATCATTGGATATATCTGGCCTTCGTTGTTTTATCATTCCTGGTCTATTCCAGGGCGTTCGACAACGGTTTCAGGCAGGACGACTTTGTATTTCTGAAACATGTCGAAACAACGACCTTTCTCGATTCCCTCAAGCCATGTACGTCTTTCGCGTTTTACCGTCCGGGAACGATCGCACTGTTCCGGTTCATTCACATGATCTTCGGCCGCAACGGTGGCGCGTATATCGTATTCAATTTCCTGACCCACCTCGCTTCATCATTTCTCGTGCTGCTCATTCTTAAAAGGATGCGCTCATTCCGCGGTTCTGCCGCCCTGGCAGCCGGACTGTTTCTTCTCGGTCTGGGGCATTACGGGAAGACGGTGATGTGGGCATGCTGCTGCGGCCAGCTCGTTTCCATAGTCCTGTCACTGGGAGGGATACTGCTTTCTATTCGATCATGCGAGGATCGTAAAAGTGGATACAAACTGTTCCTGGCGATATTTCTCATGACTGCCGCGGTCCTCTTTCACGAGGGGGCGATCGTTTCACCGTTCGTGGCGATGCTGGCAGTCCTTTTCAATACGGATTCCCGGCGGGTCCATCGTCGAGTCAGGGCGGTGCTTTTACTTATACCGGTTCCTCTGCTGCTGATAATCTATCGATTCCTTTTATTAACTAATCCTGAATATGGATTACAGGTATCGTTATTCTACCAGGTTCCCGGCTACCTGATACGTTATGCGGGGTTTACCGTCTTCCCTCTGCAGAATACAAGTATTGTGAATGTTTCTCCCGCATTACGGCGACTGCTTGATATGGCCCCGCAGCTTCACTGGATGATCGGCGCGCTGCTTCTGGCTGTTATGGGATATCTCGCTGTCAGGCCGGGAAAGGATGTGAGGACCCTCAGCGCCTGGTTTCCCGTAGCGATCCTGCCTTTTACACTGATCGCACTTCCTGAGGACTGGCTGCAGCTGAGGTACATTTATTTTGCCTCGATCCCGGTGTGCGCCCTGACGGCTGCAGGATTGCAATGGCTTGTTTCAAGCCGCAGCGCCGCGTTAAAAACGATTGCGGCGGCGTTCCTGGCTCTGGCGGTTATCTGCACGACGATACTTGTCCTGCTTCTCGAAAGACACTACGCGGGATTTTGAGGGGCATGATCCCTTCTATTTGATCAGGACGATTCTTGTGCTCGCCGCCGAACCGGCCGGTCCGGATGCCCTGATGAAATAAACGCCCGACGGAATATGCGAGAAATCGCTGTGCAGTTCGTGCAGGCCCGACTGGTATTCACGGGTAGAGACATGCAGGATCTTCCTGCCGGAAACATCGTACATGCTTATATCGATACGGTCCTGTCTTGTCAGGGCGAGTTTTATCGTGATCCTGCCGTCTGTCGGATTCGGAGCCGCCTGAATCGAGATGAATCTGTTCAGGCCTGCCGTAACGGGATTTTCTCCGGAATCGGTCAGGTGAGTGAAAGGGATGGCCGAAAAAGCCAGGGGGGTGATCACGTCTTCGTAATGTTCGGCCGCAAAAGAGGCGGCGAGTGCGGGTCCACCAAATGCGATCGACCGGATCGTATTAAACCTGTAAGCACTGCCTCCGCCCGCGCCGGGATCAGTGTTCGGAATCTCCTCGTCTATCCAGATGCCGCTCGCACCGTATTCATAGATGTCTCCCGTGCACTGCGTGACCTCCGGCGTCGAATCATCCGAATAGTAGCTCGTCCAGGAGAGGTCGGGGATATCGGTGTCGATTGCCATGGCATAGGCCAGAGTGCCCTGTGTGCCGGTGACCATCTCCCACGTGATCGGACCCTGATCGACAATGTCGGGGACGGCGTCTATCGTTACGCCACCGTTGTTGAGGTCGTTGTAGTATGTCATCCCCGTTGATGCGGGGGAGTAGTCGAAATAATCCATTATGCCGGATATGGCGTGGACGCGGAGTATGGTGAGGATATTTTCCCTGCGCTCGTAGAAGAAGTGGATGCGGTGGGTCGTCGACCCGCTGTTAGCGCCCACGTATCCGCGGATGGACCTTACCGGACCGCGCCTGTTGACGATAAAAGCTCCTTCTCCGGCACTGAAAGTGTCCTCGCTGCGGGTGCAATTACCGGGGCCGAAAAGGTTCTTGTGACGGTCGAGGATATCGACTCCCGACGCACCGTCATGGAACACTGCCGTCTCATCCCTGATCCAGCGATCCTGGAAGTGGACCGAGTAGTACGGCGTCACTACGGTCGAATTTTCCGGATTGGGTCCCGACATCGTGTTGTATGACGTCTTGTAGTCGCCGGAAAGAAGAACAAAGTCGTAGTCTATATCCGGTCCTCCAGCGGCGGGATCGAGCCCTTCATCTGTGACGAAGAGGTATACATACGCTGAATCCAGGGACAGCAAGTCGACCAGAAGCACCTCCACGCCCGTGTGGGGATCGACACCGGCGGGGGTCTCTGTTCCGGTATACCGTTGACCCGATCCACTCGAGAGGAAGACGAGCTCATCATCTGAATCGAACAACGGATCTGTGTCCGGGCCGGTGAATGTCGAGGTATCGGCGTACGTCAGGACCGTGAAACCGGAAGGATCACTGTTGTATATATCACCGAAATCGACCGTGACCTTCTCGTCGACCTGTATCGGTATCTGGATCCAGCCACCATCGTATCTGAAGCCTGTTATCAGACCCGGCTGTTGGCCGAGAAGAGTAGGAAGCGACGCTCCGTCGATTGCCAGGGGCTCGGCATTCCTGCCGGGCAGGGACGCGCCAGCACGGAAAGATAAGATCGTTACAATAGCCAGGACCAGGAAGAGAATCGCGGCATGTCGTATGCGGCTCACGACGGAGCCTCCTCACATGGGAGTGCATCAGGGTTCTGGAGGCAACACTATATATTACAACATAATGCAGTGATATGTCAATTGTGGCCGTTCGCTCGATGTCGCCCCTGTCTCTGAGATAGAACCCGACCAGTATTCCGGCGGATCCTATTTCTTCCAGAAGCCCGGCAGGAAGATCACAAGTACGGTGTACAGCTCGAGTCTGCCGAGGAGCATGAGGATTATCAGTACTGCCTGTCCCGCATACGGTATGTCAGCGTAATTCTGTGTCGCCCCCACCGCGTTCAGTCCCGGTCCTATGTTGCCGAGGCAGGCGATCGTACTGGATGCGGCGGTGACCAGGTCAGGCGTAAAGGCGGTCATCACGAGTGAGCCGACTGCGAACAGCAGCACGAATATCAGGAGAAACGCGCAGATATTCCAGACGGTCTGGTTATTTACATTGCTGCGGCCTATCCTGATGGTCTTTACCGCGTCTGGTCTCATATAGATGAGAAACTCGCGGAAGAGCGCTTTGATCCCGATCAGGATTCTGATGTTCTTGACTCCTCCTCCAGTCGAACCCGCACATCCGCCGACGAACATGAGGATAAGCAGCAGTACCCTGGAAGTCTCGGGCCAGAGGTTGAAGTCTTCGGTAACGAAACCGGTGGTCGTAAGGATCGAAGTGCCCTGAAAAAAAGCGACCCGGAGAGATTTCGTGAATGAGTCGTAAGTGTCGCCCCAGACGCTGAAGGTCAGTATCAGACATGCCGCAAGCCAGAAGAAGAGGTAGAAGCGGAACTCCGCGTCGCGGAAATACTGAAAAGGTCTGCCGGCAAGTAATTTCAGGTGGAGGGCGAAGTTTGTCCCCGCCAGGAACATGAAGACGATGATGACTGTATCGAAATAGGCGCTGTCGTATGCACCGACGCTGGCCGTGCGTGTAGAAAACCCCCCGGTAGCCATTGTAGCGCACGTGTGGCACCATGAGTCGAACAGGGACATGCCCCCCAGCCGGAGCATCAGCGTTTCGAGTATGCAGAAGAGAATATACGCCCCCCAGAGAAGCTTGGCGGTGGCGGAGATGCGTGGTGTCAGGCGGTCCTTCATGGGACCGGGGACCTCGGCCCTGTAGATCTGCATCCCGCCGACCTTGAGAAACGACAGTATGGCAACGCACAGGACGAGCACCCCCATCCCGCCGAAAAGGTGCGTCATCGATCTCCAGAAGAGAATTCCGCGGGGCACGGATTCCAGATTGGTAAGTACCGAGGCTCCCGTGGTGGTGAACCCCGACATCGTCTCGAAGACCGCCGGCACGGGATCTGCAATAACGCCTGAGAACATGTATGGCAGTGCACCCATGATCGATACGAAAAGCCAGCCGAAAGTCGCTATGCCGAACCCGTCTCTGCGGGAAAGATCGATGTTTCCCCTGGTGAAGAACCAGGATACTGCGGCCGATAGCAGTGAGATACCCGAGGCTGCCAGCAGGCCCTTCGTGGCGACAGATTCCCCGTAATAGAGTGATATTGCAGCCCCGGCGAGCATCGCCAGGGCGGTGACGCCGACAAGGAAAGATATCACATGGGTGACAGCGCGGATGTTCACTTTCAATTCCTTATGCCTGTCAGAAGGCGGATTTGATCTTGTCGGCGGTTTTCGGCAGACAGTAGATAGCCAGCCGGTCGCCTTCTCTCAGCATGTAATCGCCAGTCGGTACGAAAGCGTGATCACCCCGTTGTGCCGCGGCGATGATGGAACCGCTGGGCAGCTTCAGTTTGCTGAGCGCGGTACCTTCCCTCTTGCTGCCGGCCTTTATGATCACTTCCTGAATCTCGCCCGTTATCCGGTGGAACAGTCCGACGTGTTCCACGATCTCTCCCCGCAAGTACTTCAGGATGGCCTTGATCAGTGAGATGTTAGGGCTGATCACCCTGTCGACAAGATTGAGGCGGCTGATGATCGGTACATACTCGAGCTTGTCGATACGGGCTATGGTGAAACCCGCACCGAGCTGTTTGCCCTGGATACAGCATACGATGTTCATTTCCTCATCACCTGTTATTGCTACGAATGCCGTATCCGAGTCTATTCCGGTTTCCTTGAGTGTCGAGGCTTCAGCCGCATCCGCGTTCAGCACAAGACAGTTTACAAGGGTGCTCGCGGCATACTCCGCCCGTTCGCGGTGCTTGTCGATGAGGACCGTTTCCATGGGAGCGTCCTCCAGCAGTCCGGCCAGCGCCAGCCCGAGTTCCCCTCCCCCCACAATAACGACTTTCTTGAATCCCTTTCTTCGCCCAGCCATGATCCAGTCGAGGAATGGATCGATCTCCCTCGCAGGGAGGGCGACATACACATCGTCCCCCGGGTCGGCTATAGAATTGCCGCCGGGAATTGAAAAATTACCCTGCTTGACGAGTCCTATGAAACGCGTCCTGCTGAACCATTTTTCGGTCCTGAATTCCTTCAGGGGCCTGCTCGCGAGCGGGGTATTCTCAGGCAGCTTCAATCCTATAGCGGCTATCCTGCCGTCCAGCAGGGATGTCGCCTCGAGCATTCCTGGTCTGAACAGCACATCGAAGATATCTCTGGCGCATTCTTCCTTGTGTACCAGCGGCCGGTCTATGCCCAGCCTGGCCGTATCCACGAGAGGGGAGCGTATATACTTGTTGTCAGAGAGTCGGGCTATGGTGTGTCGAGTCCCGGCGGTCTTCGCCCAGCAGCAGGCGAGCAAGTTTATCTCGTCGTAGGGCGTTACGGCCGCCAGAAGATCGAAATCCCCGATGTTGATCTCTGCCAGAACGTCGGGGTCCGCACCGCTGCCCTCGATCGTCATGACGTCGTGGCTTGCGGCCAACTCGTTGAGGGCCCCCATGAACCTGTCGATCACAACGACATCCTGTCCCATCTCACAGAGCTTGGCCGCCAGATTTTTTCCGGCGTTTCCGGCGCCGATTATTGCGATCTTCACACCTTGTTTCCTTATCTGCTGAACTGGTCGCCAGGTCAAAACGCTGTTGACGCTGAAAGATCCTCGTGAACTGTAGCAGAACCCCATCCATTTTTCAACAGTCCGTGAGCGGGCGTAATTGCAGTGGAAGCGTATGAAATACGGTTTTGCTGTCAACGACGGATTGAGGTCGGGAATGCGAAAATAAAACGGGGGAAGCGGACCGATGAATCGCTTCCCCCTCTATTTGTGGCCCGGACGAGTGGGCCATGTCGGAGTGTGGGGTTCCTTCTATTTTTTATGGCGACGCGGGTCAACCGGATTCGCCTTGTGCGCAGGGCTGTCTATATCTATCCATGAGGCGCGTTGCGGTCGGCCGTGCCGGTGAAGCAGGCGAGCGTCACGCCTCGGATAAACGAGCTCCAGCGCCCGCATCGCCGAATCAATATCCAGCCTTAAAGAATGTCAGG
>DAOVNN010000271.1 GCA_030630165.1 Candidatus Krumholzibacteriota bacterium | reverse complement strand
TGCCTGGATCTGCCCTCCCAGAGGCCCGATAAATGTCCATTCATCAGGCACGGTCCGGGCGGGCGAAGCCGAAAATACCAATGCCATTACTAAGAGGACGAGGAAATGACTGCCCCGCGATAGATGATGTTTATGTACCATTATTATCTACCCCTCTGAAAGGAAACCAGACCGTATAAATCTTATTGGTATATCGATTCCGTGTCAACGAGCTGCCGGGAGATTCTGTGGAGAAATCATCGGGCCCAAAGGGGGCGAGCAGGCACAGGGGGTGGGTTCGATGGCCCCGGCCGGTTGCTTTCATCGCAGACAGAGCAAAGGGTGCAACTCCTGTCACCGCCACTCTTTAATAATCAGTATCATTTAAGCCAAGTCGTGATTGCCCTAAGCGCAATTATTGCAATGCGGACGGAATAAATGGGCAATTCAATTTATTAATCAGCACTATTTGGAATAGAATTTGCGCCTGCTATGATTTTTCAAGCAGAATTTGTATTCTGATGTGGTTGATTGCAGCAAATTCGACAAAGAAATACGATGAACATTACTGCATATCAGGTCGACGCCTTCACTAACAAACCGTTCAGCGGCAATCCGGCCATGGTTGTCACAGAGGCGGATGAGCTTTCTGATGATATTATGCAGCTGGTCGCCAACGAGATATATCTCTCGGAGACTACCTTTATCAAGACGTCCGAATCAAAGGATTCATCATTCAGGTTCCGGTTCTTCACGCATAGTGAAGAAATCGACATGAGCGGCCATGCTGTTATCGCCGCTTGTTATTCACTGATCAGCGAAGACCGTATACTCCTCGATGATGGTATTACAAAGGTGTATGTGGAGACAAATATCGGGAGTGTTCCTGTCAATATTCACTTCAGAAAATGCGAACCTTCAGATAATACCGCCGACAGAAACGATCCTCTTGCCGGTATCGCGATTACGGGTGGTAATACAGGTATACTCGAAAAGATCTTGATTAATCAGGAGATCCACCGCTATCGGCCTTCAGATATTCCTGTCAGCCAGATAGTCGATATTCTCGGGATAGACGAAAGGGAAATAACGAATACAGGGCTTCCTCTTGAGGTCGTATCTACCGGTATCGAGACTCTGCTTCTCCCGGTTACCAGTAAAGAAACGATCCTTAATATGAATCCCGATCTTATCAGGCTGAACCAGTTGAACAAACAGTTCGGTATCCAGTCGAATCACCTTTTCTCTCTTGATACGTTTTCCGAAGACTGTATCACCTATTCAAGGGATTTCATCCCTTCCCTGGGAATGTGGGAAGACCCGGCCAGCGGCACATCCTCGGCGGCCCTCGGCTCATACCTGATCCGCCACGGCATCACCTCTTCCGGATCCATGATTATGGAACAGGGGAATGAGGAGGGAAGTCTAGCCAAGATCCTCGTGGAAAATGGTGATTCTGAAAATACGGCCACGTCCATCTGGATCGGAGGACTTGCCGCTTTATCGATTAAGAGGAATGTCGTTATTGAAGAAAACGCAGTTACTATAGGCTAGTGCTGCGCAATGTAGTCGGTTGCGTAAAAATCAATGGGACGACCAGCGAGTGGCCGACCCGGCCGCTTTGGAACTATTCCCTCGTAAGCGATCTGTACTTGATCCTCTTCGGGATCTCGGCGGCAGCGCCGAGCCGCTCTTTCTTGTTTTTCTCGTAATCGGAGAAGTTGCCCTCGAACCAGTGCGTTTTGCTGTCGCCCTCGAAGGCGAGGATGTGGGTCGCTACGCGATCGAGGAACCACCTGTCATGACTGATCACGACGGCGCATCCGCCGAAGTTCTCCAGGGTCTCCTCAAGGGCGCGCATCGTGTTGACATCGAGGTCGTTGGTCGGTTCATCGAGGAGGATGACATTTGCGCCCTCCTGGAGGACCATCGCGAGGTTGACCCTGTTGCGCTCACCACCGGAGAGGATCCCGACCTTTTTCGACTGGTCGGAGCCGGAGAAGTTGAACCTTGCCACGTATGCGCGAGAGTTTATCTCCCTGCTGCCCAGCATGAGTAAGTCCCTGCCTCCGGAGATCTGCTCCCAGATAGACTTGCCGGGGTCGAGATTTTCCCTCGACTGGTCGACGTAGGCGAGTTTGACCGTCTCGCCGATCCTGATGTCTCCCGAATCGGGAGTCTCCTGGCCGTTAATGAGCTTGAAGAGGGTCGTCTTGCCCGCGCCATTCGCGCCGATGATTCCGACTATCCCGCCGGGGGGAAGTTTGAAACTGAGGTCCTCGAAGATGACGCGCTCGTCATAGACCTTTGATACCTTGTCGGCCTCTATCACGACATCGCCGAGTCTCGGGCCGGGGGGCACGTAGAGCTCGAGGTCCTGCTGGCGCTTCTCGCCCTCATCGCTGAGAAGACTCTCGTACGAGCTGATACGGGCCTTCGACTTGGTCTGGCGCGCCTTCGGCGACATCCTAATCCACTCGAGTTCGCGACGAAGGGTCTTCTGCCGCTTAGACTCATGCTTTTCTTCGAGGGAGAGCCGGTTCTGCTTCTGCTCGAGCCAGGAGGAATAGTTGCCCTTCCACGGGATCCCTTCGCCGCGGTCGAGTTCGAGGATCCAGCCTGCGACATTGTCAAGGAAGTAGCGGTCATGTGTCACGGCGATGATTGTGCCTGCATAGGCCTGCAGGTGATGCTCGAGCCAGGCGACCGTCTCGGCGTCGAGATGGTTCGTCGGCTCGTCGAGCAGCAGGATATCGGGCTTCTGGAGGAGCAGGCGGCAGAGTGCCACGCGGCGTTTCTCTCCACCGGATATGTGCTTGACCTGCATGTCTGGAGGCGGGCAGCGGAGGGCGTCCATTGCCATATCCAGCCTTGAGTCGAGGTCCCACGCATCGAGGTGGTCTATCTTCTCCTGTATCTTTCCCTGCTCTTCGAGGAGGCTGGTCATCTCGTTGTCATCCATCGGTTCGGCGAACTTCGCGCTGATCTCATTGTATTTGCGCAGGAGCTCTGCCGTCTCATGGACACCTTCCTCGACGACTTCCCTGACTGTCTTCTCCTCGTCGAGAACGGGTTCCTGCTCGAGGAATCCGACCGAGTAGCCGGGGGAGGGGAGCGATTCTCCTATAAAATCCCTGTCGACGCCGGCGAGAATCCGCAGGAGTGAGCTCTTGCCGGCGCCGTTGAGGCCGAGCACCCCGATCTTTGCGCCGTAGAAGTATGAAAGCGAGATGTCCTTGAGGATCTGCTTGTTGTTGTGGTACTTGCTCACCCTCATCATCGTGTAGATGATCTTGTTCGGTTCGTCTGCCATTCATCCGCTCCTGTGATGTTCGATCAGGGACCCCGGCTGATTATCAGATCTCTTCGGTCAGTTTGAGGAATCTCTTGTACGGTATGGCGATCAGGCTTTCCGACGAGAAGGCCCCGTTCAAGAGACTTATCATCGAAACCTTCGCCGCCGTATCCTCGTCGGGCGCCTCGTAGATATCGATGAAATCGTAGGCCCCGAGAAGGGCGTAATGCGAAATGAAACTGACCTCGGGGCATTTCTCCTTCACCTGGTCGAGCCAGGCCCTGCCGAGCTTCGCCCGGTCCTTTACCTGTTTGCTCACCTCAGGCGACAGCTTGGTGAGAAGAATGTATGTCTGCATGATCCCCCTCCCATGTTAAAGGAATTAGCCGGCAGTTTGCCGCTGCCTGATTATCTCACATTTAATCCCGGGGAGCGTATGATATTTATGGTGATTATTTCTGCCAGACGGCGTGGCCCCTGCGGCGCAGGATATTCGCCAGTTCTATTTCCATCTCCACCGCATCGGAATACGAGAGCGGATTATACTCCTCGTAGAGCATCGGACACAGCCGCAGGCCGTACTCCCGCGCGAATTTGTTCGACTTGTACCCTTCCTTGTGATTCTCGAACCTGTTTTCAGGAGAAAGCCCCGTCATCCCGACATAGTAGCACTTGCATCCCTCATCGCATCCTGGATTGGCCTTCCTGAACTTCCACTCTTTCCAGACGTCGCCGTCGAGCTCGACTACATATACATTGTGATGCTTCTTCCGGGGCATCGTCGATATCCTCCTGTCGCCTACCGATATACCACAAATTGTCCTTGGATTCGCTGATAGAATTCATATATTTGCCACACAGCCGGGTTGCGGAAGCATCTGCAGCCCGGTTTTTTTTCAAGTAGAGT
>DAOVNN010000136.1 GCA_030630165.1 Candidatus Krumholzibacteriota bacterium | reverse complement strand
TTCTTCGCCGACAGGTACTTCGGATTCGACGACGCGATATATGCGGCTTGCAGGATACTCGAGATCGTCTCGAAGAGCGATAAGAGTCTCAGCGAGATGCTTGCGGACTATCCGAAATACGAGAGCACGCCTGAGATAAGGGTCGAATGCGATGACGAGAAGAAGTTCGGTGTTGTAGAGCAGGTAGCCGACCATTTCAGGAAGACGAACAAGGTCAATGATGTCGACGGAGCAAGGGTCGATTTCGAGAAGGGATGGGGACTGCTCAGGGCGTCGAACACGCAGCCTGTACTCGTGCTGCGGTTCGAGGCGGACGACAGTGCATCTCTGGAAGAAATTCGCAAGGCCTTTGCCGACGCGCTGACCGATCATATAGACGTTTCCGGACTGTACGTTGATTAGAGCGCCCCTTCGGGGCGTGAAGCATGCGCTACGTGTGTTCTGAACACGCTCTGCCCGGGTATTAAACAGGGGGTGGATGGTGTACGCGGCGATTCTCGCAGGAGGAAAAGGAAAGAGGTTCTGGCCGGCAAGCACTGCCGGAAAACCGAAGCAGTTCCTCGATATCACAGGAGAAGGCAGCATGCTCTCCCTCACGTGGAGGCGCATGAGGTCTTTTCTCCCGGCGCAGCGGATACTCGTTCTGACAGCTGCCGACCAGGCAGACGCGGTCAGACGGGACCTTCCCGAACTCCCCGATGAAAACCTGTTCGCAGAACCTGTGTCGCGCAATACCGCGCCGTCCCTCGCCGCTGCCGCGATAATGATACGCGCGAGGGGCAGCGATGAGCCTGTCCTGTGCTGTCCATCCGACCACCTGATAAAAGATAGCGATGGTTTTCGAAATGCCGTGCGCATCGCGGCTGATGCCGCGAGCGGCGGAGACGTTCTCGTGACATTCGGCATAGAACCGACAGGGCCGGAGACCGGTTACGGCTATATAGAGACATCCGGCTCCGCACCTGACGGGGCTGCGTCCGCACCGCTGAAGGTCGAAAAGTTCCACGAGAAGCCCGGCCGTGAAACAGCGCGGCAATATCTCGAAGGCGGCAATTACTACTGGAACAGCGGGATCTTTGTCTGGAGGCCGTCCGTCTTCATCGAGGCCTGGGATGCCTTCCTTCCGGCAGGGAGCGAACCCCTTCGCGGGCTCGAGACCGCCGCGTCGGAGGGCCGGCTGAGCGAAATGGCGGGTAAGTATTACGGCTCCATGCCGTCGATCTCGGTCGATTTCGGAATCCTCGAGAGAGCCGGAAACGTGGTAGTCATGCCCGTCTCATTCGGATGGAGCGATGTCGGCTCATGGGATGCCCTCGGCGATATCCTTCCGAAGGACGCCGCTGGCAATGCAGGGGCGGGCGAGATGGAGCTTGTCGATTCGAAGAGAAATATTATCTATAATCCCGACGGCTTCACCGCGACGATCGGTGTCGATGATATCATCGTGGCGGTCAGTGGCGGACGCGTTCTCGTCTGCAGAAAGAGTGAAAGCCAGAGGGTCCGTGAGATACTCGACAGACTCGAAGAAAATGACAAGAAAGAACACCTGTAAGGTCCACTGAGTGAAGGAGGAACCGATGCTGAAGAAGATAATGGCTGTCATCACCATGGCTGTCCTGATGGCCGTTTTCCTTGTTTCATGCTCCGAAAAGGGCGACAAGATCGAGGTGAACCGCGGCCTGGACGCGCGCGTGGGTAAATCGAAGATCACGACGAAGGAGATCGACGACAGGATCGAAACGATGTCTCCGCAGATCAAGGCGCAGTACAAGGGTAAACAGGGCCGCGCGAAACTCGTCGATGCCCTCATTGACGAGGAACTCCTTTACCTGGCAGCCCAGAAGACTGATCTCAAATACGATGAGGATGTGAAGGATCAGATCAGGCGGGCGGAAAAGAACATCCTGATCACTACCTACTACGATAAAAATATCAGGCAGAAGGTCGAAGTGACTGACGCTGAGATAGAGAAATACTACAACGACAACTGGGAAGAGTTCATGAACAGGGCGATCATCAAGGCCCAGCATGCCTTTTCCAAGGACAGTATGACGGTGGTCGATTGGAAGAAGCGTATCGATGCCGGTGAGAAGTTCAACAAGATAGCGAAGTATGAGAGCGAGGACCGCACAACCGCTCAGAGCAACGGAAACCTCGGGTATTTCAATCCCGGCGGATATATCAAGTTCTACGGTGATTCGAAGGAGTTCTCCGATCAGGTGAAAAACCTCGAGATCAGTCAGGTGAGCGATGTCATCGTCACGAAAAAGGGATATTCGATCGTCAAGATATCCGACAAAAAACCAGAGAACATCAAACCCCTCTCCGAAGTGAGGAAGGATATTCTCGACCGGCTCCGCAGCGACCAGGCAAAAGCAAATCTGTTGAAGGAGATTGCGGCACTGAGAAAAGAGTACGAGCCCGATAACTTCGTGCGTAATGATATAATCAATACGACCCGGACGCCCGAGGAGCTCTGGGAGATCGCCCAGGAAGAGGATGCGAACTATACAAGGATCCAGTACTACAGGAATCTCGTAAATAAATATCCCGATCACAAATATGCACCTCAGGCACTCTTCATGATCGGATTTGTTTACGCGGAAGAGGTTATGGATCTCGTTCAGGCCAGAAGGGTATTCGATGAACTCATCAAGAAATATCCTGATTCGGAAGTCGCGGAATCGGCGAAGTGGATGATCGATAATCTCAACAAGGCTCATCCCAGGTTCGAATCGGTCGATGATATGAAGGAGCAGATGGAGGAAGACCGGGGCGGACAGGACTGACAGCATGAATATGAAAGAGGTATATGTCAGCGGGATCGCCCTCGACCGTGAGAGGGAGTTCCCTGTGGTCCTGATCAGGTCGGAGGAGGGCGAGGAGGTCCTGCCGATATGGATCGGGGCGGCGGAAGCTACTGCCATATACACTGTTCTTGCCGGCAAGACGTTCGAACGGCCGATGACCCACGATCTCCTCAAGCTCGTCGTCGAAGAACTTGGTGGAGAGGTCAAGGGGATCGAGATCACCGGCATCCAGGAGGACACTTATTTTGCGAGGATCGTTCTGGGACGCGATGGGGAGTTGTTTTACATCGATGCCCGTCCCAGCGACGCCATCGCCTTCGCACTCAGGGCCGGATCGGTCATTCGCGTCGAGGAAGAGCTGTTCGAGAAGTACAAGAGGAACCTCCAGATCGGCAGGGTCGATGATAATAGTGACGGGAACGGTTTTGAGGAGATCGATCCCGGGGAGATGGAGGAGCCCTGATGGGTCAGGGGAAGGACAGTCTTGATAGAGAAATTCCAGGGAATGTCTCCCGTTGTCGGACGCGACGTCTACATCGCGCCTACCGCAAGCGTGACAGGAGACGTCACTATCGGTGAAGGGTCGAGCGTATGGCATGGAGCATCGGTCAGGGGCGACTGCGGGGCCATAATAATCGGAAGATATTCGAATATCCAGGATGTCTGTGTCTGTCACTGCACGACAGGCGGCCCCGAACTGGTGGTCGGAGACAACGTGACCGTCGGGCACGGTGCGATACTGCATTCCTGCACTGTGGAGGACGGAGCATTGATCGGTATGGGAGCCGTAGTTCTTGATGGCGCCAGGATAGGAAAAGGGAGTATAATCGCCGCCAATGCAGTGGTGCTCGAGGGTACCGAGATTCCGCCCGGCTCTCTGGTGGCCGGAGTACCGGGAAAGATCCGCAGGCAGGTCGACAAGGCTGTCATCGAGAAGCTGACCGCCCAGTCGATGGAATATTACGAACTCTCACTGTCATACCTCGGCAGGGGTACTTTCGATCTGCCGCCGAAAAAATGATGAAGATAAAGACACTCATACTGCTCCTGATCCTGCTGGCCTTCGTCTCCTGTATCTCGAAGAAGGCGCCTGTAGAGACCGGGGTATCTCCCGAACAGATTCATACCGAACAGCTCAATGAGCTGCGTGCCTGTGTCGCAAGCGGCGACGATCGCGCGACCCGCAAGGCAGGAAAAATATTTCTCGACACATATCCCGATTCGGAAGCGGCCGGCGAAGTGAGGCTGGAAACGGGAAAGGCGAGCCTTGAGCTGGGATTCCTCGAGGAAGCATCGGAGATACTGGCGTCGCTGACCTCTCCCGAAACGGATGCGGGGACGGCGGCCGAGGTGAACATCCTCCTTGCCGGGATCGACAGTGACAAGGGGAGGTTTGCCGATGCGGCTGGACGGTTTATGACTGCGGTGGCTCTCGATCCCTCCGTCAGCGGACAGGCCAGAGAGGGCCTGTCCCGGGTCGTACCCCTTCTCTCCGCCAGGCAGCTCGCGGATCTCCAGGAGGCCTATCCGGCAGCCCCGGGGATAGAGCTTGTCTACGAGGGTTCTCTTCTCATGGCTGAAGCCCGGGGAGACACCGCTTCGGTGAGAGAGATCCGGGCCCATATCGCGGCGCTCGATACGATGGAGACGATGATCGCGCCGATTCCCGGCAGGACGGTCACACCGTCAGTCGTGAGACCGGCCGGCAGTGGCGAAGGCAATGCGTCGGGCTCGATAGGCTTGCTTTGCCCCCTGAGCGGTAGATTCGCTCCGCTCGGGAAGGAGTTTCTCAGGGGAGCGACGGTAGCGCTCCGCGAGGCGAGAGAATACGGTGTGACAGGCGTCGAACTTGTTGTCGCAGATACACGGTCGAAGGCTCTGGATGCGAGGAACTCCGCCCTCATCCTGATCGAGGAGGAAGGTGTCGACGTAATCGTGGGGGGTGTACTGAGTTCGACGACGATAGCGGCGGCGCAGACGGCGCAGCATCGCAGTACAGTCCTTTACTCTCCCGTGGCATCGGAGGAAGGTATTGCCGATATAGGCGATCACATCTTCCAGAGTTCGCAGGATTACGAAACGGAGATAGCCGCAGTGGCACGTGTGGCGTGTCTCGAGATGGGACTGAAGAGGATCGCTTTCATGGCGGAGGACTCGCAGAGGTGGCGTTCCCTCGCGGAACTGTTCAGGCGCGAGGTCGAAGGGCTTGGAGGAACGCTTTGCGCCGTTGATTACTACGAGCAGGGCAGCACTGATTTCAATCTGAATATCGAACGGATACGGAAGTCGCTGCCTGAGGCTCTTTTCATCTCGTCCGATACCGAGGATCTCGTACTGATACTGCCGCAGCTCTCCTTCTACGAGTTCGGTGTGCAGCTTCTCGGCACATCGTCATGGAACTCGAGAAAGCTTCTCAGGATGGCCGGCCGCGACATGGAGGGTGCGGTCTTCCCCTCGGAGGATGTCTCGGAATCGAATGAGGAAAGATATCTCGCCGCCGCGGTGCTGACGGGGTACGAGGGGGGCGACGTCAACAGGTTTGTCACCGGCGGATACGATGGAGTAAAGAAGACGATGGAAGCGATGGCGGCTGCCTCGGCTTCGGGATCGCCGCTGCGCGACGAGATGGAGAAGATGTTCAACGAGAGGAAGCACAACTTCGTCGAGAGGATGTCCGGTGACGGGATCAGGTTTAAAATCGTGAGAAAAGAGAGGGTGGAAGAATTCGTGACCGTTTCTGCTTCTGACCGCTGACCGCGCTAGTTCAATTCGAATCTCACCAGAAAACTCAGCCAGAACGATATCGGTTTTCCCCTTTCCATGATGGGCCTGAATTCGAACTGCTTCACCGCATCGAGGGTGGCCGTCTCGAAACTATCGTCCCCCCTGACCTTTCTTACCCAGGCTTCCTGCACGAATCCCTTGTTGTTGACGTAGACTTCAACGAGTACATATCCCTCGTGACCACGGATCATTGCCTCTGGCGGATAGACAGGCTCGATCATATTTATTATGACATAGTCCTCCCTGTAAGGGACGGAGGCGTGAGATTCGTATGTGCGAATTGCGTCGCGTCCCTCGAAGTCGTCGTATATCGGCTCCTGGGGATCCTCTATCGGGGACAGAGAGGTCTCCGCCTCCTCGTCCTCGTCCTCTATCTCCTCGCTGTATACTTCCACCTCGCGCGCGACCATGTCGTGTTTCTCCTTCTCGAAGACCTCCGCTTCGATTCCCGAATCGTCGAGGATCGTGATCTGGGGAAGGATCTGCATCGGGCCCTCATATCCGACGTTGAATATTCTGTCGACCACCCTCATCCGCTCCAGGCTCAGGCCGAGGATGATCAGCAGAAGCACAGAGACTGGAAGGAGGTAGATGAGTCTCCTTTTCAACTGGCGGTCGTATTCCTTGATCTTCTTTGGCATAGTGTTCCGTGTAAATATCGCAATGACAGGGAAAAAGGTCAAGTAAAGGGAAGAGGCGCGCTCGGCCTGAGCAGAGATCAGTCTTTCGCGCTGAAATGCCCCAGAAGGCCCCGCCGTATCGCATCCGCTTCAAGTCTGATCCAGCGGAACGACCCGAGGATTGTTTCCGTATCGGGATCGGAAAGGGATCCGCCCGATATCACTACCGCCGGGCAGTTCGTCTGCTGAAGGAAGAGATCTGACGATTCGGCCGTGATAAACGATTCGCACGGAGGTGTTCCGGTGATATTCGAGGCGAGACTGTCAGCGGAGGCTGTTCCCGAGACACTGCCGGGATAGTGGTAGACGGTGCATACGTGATCCGGTTGCGCATCATTACCGAACCTCAGCCCGATTGCCAGGTCGGCCCCGAACCTGTTCACCTTGAATATCCTCTGCTGATCGGAAAGCTGTTCCTCACCATTTCTCGTTACGACGACCCGTGCGCCTGCCTCGGTGAGCAATTTTTCGAGTTCTTTCGCGAGGCGCATGTTGACGGTGGCGCCGCGCAGCGCTCCGGCCCCTCTTCCCGCATCGTCCGTCCCGCCTCCTACCGGATCGATGACGATCCTCTTTCCGTGCAGGATCCCTTCGAAGAGCGGGGTCATATCGGTAACAGGGATCATCACCCGGTCGTCCGATATCTGTTTTCCGCCGTGCTCGAGAGGCGCCGGTTCGTATCCCGGTGCATAGACGATCGCTCCGACGGTATCAATGGGAGTCGATCTGATCTTTCCACCTGGATCACCGGTTACCGTATTCCCGTCGGTAGATCGAAGGACTGCTTTCGAGATCGGTTCCCTGGTCAAGGCGTTAACCACGATCGTGAGCACGCTGGCCTCTGGATCGGAGATGTTGAACTTCAGGGTATCCGTGTGAGTTCCTGTCGATACAACATATGCCCTGATGATGTCATCGCGGACGAAAAGGGCTTTTCCCTTTTTTGTCGGGCTGGTGCTCTTATTCTTTCCTTTCAGGTCACTCATGGACACCGCCGTCCCATCGGCTACTGGTCTGCCTTCCGCGTCGAGCGCGATCACCTTCAGGTTTTTCGCTCCGCTGGTGGCGAGATATGGGGCCATGGGAAGAAAGAACCTCGTGGGACGATCGAGCAGAATCTTCTTCGGCCCGTATGTCGAGGTCGCTCCTTTTTCGCTTCTCGCCGAGAAGGAAACAGTGAAGGCTCCGTTCGGCGTCGACTCGGGAATCAGGCAGAAGGGATTCCCTCCGCCGGCCGGCGGGAATCAGTCGATCCGGCTGGTGTTGGTCCT
>DAOVNN010000146.1 GCA_030630165.1 Candidatus Krumholzibacteriota bacterium | reverse complement strand
GATGGCGGGCGCCTTCAACCTGGCGAGCAAGTACGGGGTCACCGAGGAACTGTGGTTCCCCGAGTGGGACCTCGGCGGTACGCCCTGGGACAATCCCGAGGATTACGAAAGGTTCAGCCCGCATAACTACGCCGCGGCTTTCAGTACGCCGACGCTCGTTGTTCACGGCGAATACGATTACAGGGTCCCTGTGGGAGAAGGCCTGCAGATGTTCACTGCCCTGCAGAGGCAGGGAGTCCCCTCGAAGCTTGTCTATTTCCCCGACGAGGGCCACTGGATCCTCAAGCCGAAGAACAACATCTTCTACTACGGCCAGTTTCTGGGATGGATGGACCAGTATCTGAAGCAGGGGGAAGAATAAAGCCGGTATCGCTTTCCGGTGGATCAGTTCGTTTCGACGCAGATGAGCCACTCCGGGACTGCGGCAATACCGTACCTCTCCGAATCGGTGAGATCTTGTGAGAATACCTCGCTCGGGTATTCGACGACAAACTTGCTCTCGTCGGTGGTCCCCGTCGCGTCGAGGACGACGAGCCGGTTCATCCGCGTATCGATGATGTAGAGATTGTCCCCGTGAACGGTGATGTCTCCCCAGCGGCCGGTCAGATTGTTCGTTCCCCCGAAGTAATCGAAGAAGTCGAACCATTTCGGGTCGTTCTCCATTCCGGCCTTGATCCTCGCTACGCTTCTCGAGTTGCCATTGCTGTCGATGGAGACATACAGAAATCCTTCCAGATCCACACACATACCTCGCGGAGATCCGATGCCGGTGTCCAGTATGATCACGGCATTATTCGTCACATCGCCCATCCCGTCCCACTCGTTGTAGTTGATGTTGTACAGCGGCCCGCTGCCGGTGGCGATGTAGAAGTCGCGCGATACCGGGTCAACCGCGAGGTTCTCGAAGTTCACGGTGTAATATTCGGCTATCTGGACGGCGGTCACTCCCGGGCATCCGACCCTGAACACGTTCGTGTTGCCGACCAGCACCAGCACTCCGCCCATGTTGAACTCTATCTCGCTGCCGGTAACTATGGGGATATCAGCATACTCCGTAAGGGTCCAGGTTCCATGTTCTACCTTGTATATCTTCTCGGTCGTCGTGACAAACATCTCACCCCTCGAGGAGAAGTCGATGTCGCGCAGGATCAGATCGGTCTCGAGCACCTTCTCTGTTCTCCCGGTCTCGGGATCAAAATCGATGAGGACCGATCCGAGACCGGTTATCATCGAGGACGAGGTCGTTGTTATGAACACATGCCCGCTCGGCCACTGACAGGCGCTTTCGGGATTCTGCTCGGTGCATCCCAGCGCGTTGGCGGTATGATTGAATGTCGTGGAATCGCTTCCCGATCTGACACCGACCATCTGGGCACCGGCTACCGAACCCAGCCTGAACACGGCCGAGGCATAGCCGTCCCTGTCCGTATAAGCGGAGGGCGGGTTGACCGCCGCTCCGGGATCTTCCGTGCTGAAGAAGACAGGCGCTCCGAACTTCGGCTGCCCGGCAACATCGCTCACTCTGACGGTCATGAGATCCGGCAGGACCGCGCCGACCCTTTCGGTCTGGAGGTTGCCGCTGGTGATACTGAGTGTTGACAGGCCATCGAGATCGTCGTTATCTGAATTATCGCCGCATGAAGCCGCAAGGATCAGAGACAGGAGCAGGGTGCAGAGTAGAATTACGGTCTTGTTCGCAGTATTCATGACACGGCACCATCCCTTTTCAGTATTTCCGGATAATCGTTCATTAGTCGAAACTCTATGAGAATCCGCCGTCCGCGTCAACGATGATAAACAAAAACCTCTTTGAGCGACCGCCCTGCATATAAAAAGAGCGCCTGCCGTGAGGCAGGCGCGAGATAAGCAATTATGGCCGAATAGATGTCAGTACTTCAAGTAATCCTACGATGTCAGGTCTGCCAGCAACCCCTCGGAACCTATTGCTAATCGTGAGGGAGTATACCATATTCATTCTTTTTTGTCAATATGTGTTTACACTAAAGTCTGATATTACAACAAGTTGAGGGTTTCTACCTATATCGGCCCTGTTGACAAATTTTACCGGTACTGGTATAATCCCTTCCGAAGTTTGAACATACGGCGGCGCATTACTGAAGCCGCTCGAAATCGCGAAAAGGGGGGACACTTTCGTCTTCCCGTTTCTGTATCCAGGGGAGACCGGGAGTGCCTGACGCATCGGTCCGGCCGGGCGGCTCACTGGATATGCAGAAAGACAGCTCGCCAGTCTTCATTACCTCCGATCCCGCCATGGGGGAACTCCTCGATGAGATCCGCAGGATATCTCCATTTCCGGTGCCGATCCTCATAACGGGGGAGTCAGGCGTCGGGAAAGAAGTCATTGCCAGTCTGATCCACAGATGGAGCGGCAGGGGCAGCGAACCTTTTATCCCCGTGAATGCCTCCACTCTACGAGGAGATCTTCTTGAGAGCGCACTGTTCGGTCATGCGAAGGGTTCGTTTACTGGAGCAGTGAGCAGACATGCCGGGCTTACCGCCGCGGCCGACAGAGGCACTCTCTTTCTCGATGAGATCGGTGAGACCGACACCGGAGCGCAGGCAAGGCTCCTGAGGTTCCTCGATTCAGGGGAGTACCTGCCCGTCGGTGAGAGTGTGGCCAGGAGATCGAACGCAAGGGTCATAGCGGCCACCAACCGCGATCTTCGCGAGGAGATCGAGCGAGGTACGTTCAGGGAGGATCTTTATTACAGGCTCTCCGCGGTCGTGTTCCGGATACCGCCGCTGAGAGAGCGAAGGGCCGACATCCTGCCGCTCGCTTTTCATTTCATATCCCGTCTCGTCTCGAAATACAAAACAGGGCCGTTTAAGATCTCGCCCCGGGCGCAGCGTGTGATGGAGTCGTACGACTGGCCGGGCAACGTCAGACAGCTCCAGAACGAGATCACCGCGGCGGTCCTGAGAAAAGGCTCGGGCAGGTTGGAGATCACCGATCTTCCGGCAGAGCTCATGTCGGGATTTCTCGATCCAGTGCCCGATAAACCGGCAGGACTCGACGGCAGGCTGCGCAGATTCGAGAGGGACGAGATACTGGGCGCCCTGAGAAGGGCCGGATCGAACCACAGCAGGGCGGCATCTATCCTCGGTCTCAAGAGGACGACCCTGCTGTACCGTATGCGCAGGCACGGTATAGCATTACGGGAAAAGAAGGACAGCAGGTAAAAGAACAGCAGTGAATACGAACGATTGACAATAGGCACACATAATGCTAAGATTCAATATATGAAACGCTTTGTCTGGAACGAGGAAAAGAACAGGCAGCTCAAGAGCGAACGCGGAATATCGTTCGAGATGATCGTCTCGCAGATCGAAGCGGGAAAGATGCTGGATATCGTCCGTAACCCGAACCAGGCAAAGTACCAGGACCAGATGATGTTTATCATCGAGCTAGATAGTTACGCTTTCCTCGTACCGTTCAGTGAAGATGAGAATGAGATTTTTCTGATAACAGTGATTCCCAGCCGGAAAGCGACAAAGAGATACCTTGGAGGATGATAGGTCATGAAGAAAAGAAAGGAAAACGAGAAGGAGACACTGGATTCTTACGAGAAGGAGATACTCGAGTCTTATGAAAAAGACGAGTGGGAATCCCTCGAAGATTTTAAGGAGAAGAAGGCCGAGTATACGGAATATGCCGCCGCTACATTTAAAAAGGACAAGAGGATCAACATCAGGATCAGCGGAAACGACCTGACCGGACTTAAGGTCAAGGCCCGCGAAGAGGGCATCCCCTACCAGACACTCGTGTCGAGTGTCCTCCACAAGTATGTATCGGGCAGACTAGTGGAGCGTTCCTGAGGGAGAGATCTGGTCTCCAATGGTTTCGTTTTCTGGATTTCAGCTGATTTCAAGTTCGTCGAGATGGCGATAAAGTGTAGACCGCCCGATGACAGGGCATGGTCCCGGCAACCCTCGAAGAGGCGATTTGCGCTGAAATGGAAGTGGCTAGAAACCTGTTGCAGAGCTCATGTCAACTCTGGTACGAATGGGATGGTACGGGGCAAATGACGATTGAGTTCATAGAAAACCCCGAGTTGGCGAAGTGGTGGCAGACGGTACTCAAGTATCTGGGTGTGGGTGCATGTGATGGTCTCGCCGGGTGGGCAGCGTTCTATGCTTTTGCAGGGAATGTTTACTTGGTCGGTTTCTTCGGTGGGATTGCTTCTGTCGCTGCCAATGACGCCTTCAGCGAAAGAGGATGGTGACAATGATGAGTAGGATGACAGCATTCATAGCTATTTTCATCGCTCAGATACTTGTTATGGCGACGCTACGCGTTGCTCGAAACAGGGATCTGTGGCAGGGCAAATGGAGCAGCGGGTTTGCGGTATTCGGTCTCGAATTGGGCTTCGTAAGTATCTCACTCCTTGTTGCAGACTGGTTGTTTTAACTCGTTGTCTCTGCTCTCGTGAATATCATCGGGATGTACACTACAATCCGGTCAGAGTTTGTATCCGAATTTCCTCAGGATATCGTGCCGCCAGGCCTTTCCCTCGTCGTCCTCGATGCCCTTCGGCTTCTCACCGTCTATGACCCCGAGTATCCCGCGGCCCTGCTTCGATTCGGCGACGATGATCTCCACAGGATTGGCCGTTGCGCAGAATATTCCGCAGACTTCAGGTATAGCCTTCACGGCATTGAGGATGTTGATGGGGAAAGCGTCTCTCATGAATATGATGAAAGAGTGGCCCGCCCCGATCGCAACGGCGTTGTTCCTGGCCAGTTCGATCAGTTCCTCGTCATTACCAGAACAGCGAACGAGGCAGTCGCCCGAAGCCTCACAGAAGGCTATTCCGAACTTGATCCCGGGAACGGACGATACGGCGGCCTCGTGGAGATCCTCCACAGTCTTGATGAAATGTGACTGGCCGAGGATAAAATTGATCTCCGACGGCTTCTCGATCCTGACCGTCTTCAGTTCCATGATCACCCTCCAATGCAGGGGGTATGGAGACTATTTCTTCTTATGGTTGTTGAGGCCATACTGTTTGATCTTATTATGAAGGTGCTGCCGCGTAACGTCGAGTATTTCCGCGGCCTTTGTGATCTTTCCGCCCGTTTCAGCCAGTGCTTCCTCGATGAACTGTTTTTCGACCACACGCATCCTGGGCTTCAATGCACCTCCCGCGTCTGCCGAGCCCGTTAAGGCACTTCCGGAGTTGAGCTGCGGGAAGTGTGCTATCGACAGGGTGGTGGAATCGCCGCACAGCGCAAGCGCCCTCTCAACGGTGTTTTCCAGCTCCCTGACGTTTCCGGGCCATGGATTGGTCAGAAGTATCTTCATCGCATTCGGTTCTATCCTGGTTTCGCCCTTGTCCATCTTTGAGGAGTACTTCTCGAGAAAATGGAGGGTCAGGGGCAGTATGTCCTCCTGCCTCTCGTTTAACGGCGGAATCGAGACGGGGACCACATTGAGCCTGTAGAAGAGGTCCTGGCGGAAGCTGCCGGCCTTGATGTCCTCTGACAGGTCGCGGTTTGTGGCGGCGATAACACGAACGTCGACATTGCGTACGGTGTTTTCACCTACCCTTCTGATCTCGCCCTCCTGGAGCGCACGAAGCAGTTTGACCTGCAGGGGCAGAGGCATGTCCCCGATCTCGTCGAGGAACAGGGTGCCTCCGCTGGCAGTCTCGAACAGGCCGGGTTTGTCGCTTGTCGCCCCGGTAAACGATCCTTTCTTGTGGCCGAAAAGCTCGCTTTCGAGGAGCTCGGGCGACATCGCGCCGCAGTTGATAGTGACGAGCTGGTTCGTCTTGCGCGGGCCGTTGAAATGAATCGCTCTCGCGATGAGTTCTTTACCGGTCCCGGTGGCGCCTGTGATCATGACGGTCGTGTCGAAAGGGGATATCTTTCTGATCGTGCTGAAGATCTCCATCATCGGCTTGCTCTTGCCGATGATCCCGGAGAACTCGTACTTCTCGGACAGCACCGCCTTGAGCTCGAGGTTTTCTCTCGTGAGATTTTCCTTCGACAGGATCAGTTCGCCGTGAAGCCGCGCGTTCTCGATGGCGATCGCCGCCTGAACGGCGAAGGCGGAGAAGATCGGCATGTCCTCCTCGTCTATCTCGATACTGAGCCTGCTGGCGTCTGTGTAGATGACACCGATAACCGCATCATCGCGGATGAGGGGGAGGCAGACGGCAGTCTTGAGCTGGAGGTCGAGCACGCTCTTCTGGTCCTTGTATCGGCCGTTTTTGTCTACATCGGAGATGAAGAGGGGTTTGCCTTTATCGGCTGCTTCACCGATGATCGTATGGCTGACCTCGAAATCGCTCTCCCCGAGGTTTTGCTGCCTGCTGTCCCGGGCGATCCTGAACTTCAGCTCTCCGGCCCTGTTGTTCAGCATGAGAAAGCCACGGTCCATGTCGGCCAGCTTGATTGTCGAATCGACTATATCCGACAGAAGCTCGGTGAGGTTGAGGGTCGAGTTCATCGACTGAGTGATCTCGGTCAGCATCTCCAGTTTATCCAGCCTATGCCTGCTTACAGCAAGCTGGTTCGACAGATCCTTGCTCTGGCGAACTGCGTCTGATTGCTCGAGGTCCTTCAGGTCGGTTTCCACGTCCGCGAAGAAATCATTCGTCTTTTCGTTCTTTTTTATGCTCATGCTGCCGGAACCCCCCTTTGTCCGGTCATTTGTCCCTGGGCCTGTGTTTTCAACAGGTTACACCGTATGTTTTTGCCTGTCCGGGCCGTGTCGAATCATGGTGTAAAAAACAGTTTACTGGCATTCACCACTGCCGCAAGGCGTGTGCCACTATTGCTCTGGCACGAATAATCAGTATAATTGCTGTAATATCATGTAGATAAATAAAATATTTTGGTCTGCTTCGGGTTATCGCCCTCCCCGTTTCGACTTATTACAGTAACCAATAATTTACAAACCTTCCGGCGCCCATATGTAACACCATGTAAAATAATCTATTGCTATAGTGTAAACATATTATAACAAATGTAAACAAAATTTTCCACTATTTAGCGTAAAATTTTACATCCCTGCGAGTTTCGTTTACAACTGGTTTCCGATCGGGAGCCCACTTGACCCGCGTACCCCGGATGTGGTAGAATTGAATAACAAGAAAGCGAACGCT
>DAOVNN010000191.1 GCA_030630165.1 Candidatus Krumholzibacteriota bacterium | reverse complement strand
TCCATTAGAGAGAGCCAGCACCGCAAGAACAGCATCCGGCTCCGAAGCCGTCAAACGGTAGCCGTTTAACTCCAGAAAGATGCCTGCTGCGGCGAAAGCCGTCCGCTTGTTCCCGTCGATGAAGGGGTGGTTGCTTGTCAGAGCGTGGGCATAAATCGCCGACAGCATGAATTCATCAGCCTTGGAATACTCAAAATGGTTTACCGGGGCGGCCAGGGCTGATTCCAGAAGGGCTTCGTCCCGGAGGCCAGAAGCCCCACCGTGTTCAGCCAGAAGCCTGCTGTGGATGGCCAGGATGGTCACCTTGGAAAGCCAGACGGGGCCTTTCATTTGGCCAATTCCCGGAGCGCGTTCCGGTATCGTTTCATGAAGCCCTCGGCTGTCTTCATGGTCTTTTCGAAGTCGGGATCGTGGGCCACCAGCTGGTAACCTTCCGGTGTTTCCGTGAGATAGATGGTATCGCCTTCCTTGATGCGCAGCATTTTGGCAGCTTCCGCCGGAAGAGTCAGTCCCAGGGAATTTCCCACCCGCCGAATTGTGAGTTTCACCATGACAATGCCTTTCAGCTGATCAAATCGGTGTTTTACATATGTTATAACACTCGTGGCGGGCTGTCAAGCCTAATACAAAATATTCCTCTACGATCCCAGGTTTATCAAAACCGGTCTCTTACCCATTTAATCAACTAATCAGAATGACCATCGTAAAGCTCTCCGCCTCTCCGGGGCCGAGGTCGAGCTTTCTCACCACTACCAGGGCGGAGCCCTGGTAGACCCTCTCGAAGCCCGAATCGGAGTTGGAGACAGTCTCAATCGGGTATCGCCAGACGGATGTGTCCGGCGGAAGGTCCATAGTCATAGCGAGATCGAGCCATTCGTCGACCATCCTGAGTCGTTCGACATCTTCCTCGACGCCACTCGAGGCGAGGTTCCTCCCCCCGGCGATCTCACGCCCGGGGATCTCGAAATACCTGTCGGGGGCATCCCCGGCAAGAAACGAGAAGACATTCTCGACGGCGAACAGGCACGAGAGCCCGCTCCCGCCGGCAGTAACGGTATAATCGATCTTCATCGACGCGCCGGCGCCGTCGAGGGTGATCCTCTTCTCGACCCGCACTGGCGAGGAGTCGACCGAACCGTTTCTCGACATGGCGATGACGCTGTCACCTTCTGTCTCGATATCGTAGATGCCGTCGACGAAATCGCCCAGCTCCGCGTAGGCGCCCGAGGCGAAGAGGTCGAGAGTGGTACCTTCCGGCATGAACCTGTCAGAGAGCGAAGCCTTCGGCCAGCGGTCGTAGAGGAGCTTCTTCTCGAGCCCCTTCTCCTTCGCTGTGCCGTGATTATGGATGCTGACCGTTTCCTCCCCGTTCAACCCTTGTTTATCGAGGTCTTTGAGGTCCCTGTGATATATCTCCTCGCGCCGTGTCAGTGTATCGGTGAGGTTGAATCTCGTTCGCATGTCATCGAGCTCCCGCAGGACACCGCCCTTCGCCTTGAAAAATGCCTGCATCTTCGGAGAGGCAAAGATCACTTCCTCTACCCCGTCACCGTCGATATCCCTTCGCTCTATGGCGGGAATGTCGAGCGTGGCCTCCGCCTCAAGGACATGCTTGAATATCGCGCTGCGCAGATGAGGCAGGTAGAGGCCGCCGAAGAGACCGTGCCAGTAGGCGCAGTTGCACTGGGCCTGGTAGAGATGGCTCCTCGCTTCAGCGTCGCCTGACCCTGAATCGGAGAGGAGGGCGCTCGCGCGCAGCATCCTCTTGTGCATCCAGTTCGCTTCCTCGTACTTGACGAGGAAATTCCGCCAGAAACCGCCCTTTACCGCCTCGGCCGCGTCGGGGAACCGGCCACTGCCCGTGAGGATGCCCTTCGCGTCCTGGTAAGCCTCCTGGGCCCGCAGCGGAAGGGCCCACTCCATCATCTCGCTGTACGAGGCTGTCGGAAGATAGACGATGCCTCTCGGCGGGGTCTCGTCTACGGCCCTCGAAAAGGTAGAAACCTCGATCCAGTCGGAGTTTTCCATCAGCGCGTCGCAGAACCTCCGCAGCCAATTGTGTTTGTATACGAGGTCGTGCGTCCCCGTCCAGAGACCGAACTTCTCCCCGTCGTCGGCCAGTACGGCGATCTTTCTCTCGCCGCCCGGTTCCTCAGAGATCGCCCTGAGGTGTTCGATCGCCTCGTGAGGCTCGTGGAAGGGGACAAGGTACCGAAGACTCTTGTCGATCGGGAATACGTTGATATATTTTCCGTTTTCCTCGGAGAGGAAGAATCCGCGCATCTGCCGCGCCGTAAAGCCTGTGCTTTTGAAATGGGAATCGTCGACGATCACGTACTCGAGTCCCGCCTTCGACAGTGTGTCGGGAAGATGCGGATCCCAGATCCTCTCGGTCAGCCAGCAGCCCCGGGGCCCGGCGCCGAAGGTTCCGTCGATGAATTCCTTCATCATCGCGAGTTGTCCCTGTCTGTCTCTCTCGGGGATGATCGTGAGGATCGGCTCATAATAGCCGCCCGACATTATCTCGACCTGTCCGGCTGCGGCCATCGATGCCACTGCCTCCGTGTATTCAGGATGCTTTTCGGCGAACCAGTCCCAGAGTATCCCGCTGCAGTGAAGCGCGAACGGGATGCCGGGATAGTCCTTCATCACCTCTATGAACGGCAGGTAGGCCCGCGCGTAGGCCTCTTCGATGACATGATCAAAGTTGCCTACGGGCTGATGATTGTGGATCCCCAGAATGAAAGTGACCTTGCCCGGCATATACCTCCGCCTTCTCTTCAGACTACCTTTGAATTGATCGTTATCCTCTCGTCGCCCGGAAGCGCCCGCGCCTCGAGCGTTATACCCTTCTTTACTATGTCGCGAAGGAATCCCGTCTCCTCATCGTCGATCCAGACGTTCTCCATGATCTTCTCCCGTCCCTCGCGGAAATGGAGCCCGCCGACATTTATCTCATTCGTCTCGAGTCCCATCTCGAGCATCTCGAGCGCCTCAGCCGGCCCACGCACGAGCAGGAAGATCTTCTCGCTGTCGAAGACCCCGCCGCTTATCTGATCGGCAGCATCGGTGAGAGTCAGGACCGTGACCTTGAAGTCAGGTTCGGCCGCGCTCGAGTATAGTTCCTTCTCCCAGTCTTCGGCGCTTACCTGGTCGTCGGCGAGGATTATCCTGTCGGGCCTGAGCTTCCTGCCCCAGCCAACCACGACCTGTGCGTGGATGAGCCTGTCATCTATACGGAACAGAATCACCATCTATCGTCCCTCCGTCCCTGTCTGTTCAGTGAGATCTTGCCCTGTCAGAAATCTACGATCTTGACACTTTCCCGGCCGCGCTTGATAAGATGGTCCACGATCTCGTCGAATCCCATCATCCCCTGCTTCGTCACGAAATCGAGCAGGACGGGCAGGTTCACGCCGCTGATGACTTTGACTCCCTCGAGGCCGCGAGTCGCCCTGACGCACGACGCGCCGCAGGAACCGCCGAAATAATCGACGAATACTACAGCTTTCTTCGTGTTGTTTGCGTCGAGGATCCCGCGGATCGATTCTACTGTCTTCTCGTCACCGAGATCGGACCCCGACAGCGCGTAACAGTCATATATCTCGCCGACGATCAGTCTGACCGTCTTGAGAAGTTCCTCGCCGAGTTGTCCGTGGGTGACTACTATTCCGGTAATGTCCTTGTCCGTCATGGCTCCTACTCGTGATCGTAGAGAAGATAGCGTCTGGTCTTCTTTTCGCTCTCCATCATGTCGAGCAGTTGCTGATCGAGACGCTTGGCGGCATCGATGCCGTAGACCTTGAGCATATGATTGAGCGCGATCGTCTCGGCGATCACGGTGATATTTTTACCCGGGAAGATAGGGATGACGACCTGGCGCACCTCTATGCCGAGGATATCGGTGTAATGCTCGTCGAGCCCGTGACGGTCCCAGTCCTTCGACGGGTCCCAGTCCTCGAGCTGAACTACGACCTCGACCCTCTTCTGGATCCTCACGGCCCTGATCCCGAAAACGTCCATCACGTTGATTATACCGATTCCGCGGATCTCCATGTAGTGCTTGAGATGCTCGCGTCCACGGCCGAGGATTGCGTCCCCGTGCCTGAAAGTCTCGACGACATCGTCCGCGACGAGCCTGTGTCCCCTCTCGACGAGATCGAGCGCGATCTCACTCTTCCCGATCGCGCTGCGTCCCGAAAAGAGCAGTCCCACGCCATAGACGTCGACAAGCGAACCGTGGATCAGCGTCCTTGGCGCAAATATCAGCTCGAGATGCCCTGTCAGATCGTGGATGAATTCTGTCGTCTGCCTCGTGGTGCGCAGCACTGGTATACCGTGCTCGACCGCGAGGTCGAGCATCCGCTTGGGCACTTCCAGTCCCTTGGTAACTATTATGCAGGGAAGATTCTGTGAAAAGATCCGCGAAACGGCGTCGGCGACCTGTCCCTCATCGAGCGACTCGAGATAGAGCAGCTCGGTCTCGCCGATGATCTGTATGCGCTTGTGGAGAAAATTCTCCATGAATCCGGTCAACGCAAATGCCGGCCGGTGAATATCCTGGCTGGTGATCTGTATCGGTCCCTCGAGGTTTTCCGTAAGCGCCTCGAGATCGAGCTCCTCCGAGACATCCTCGAAGAACTCCTTTACCGTATATTCCTGTGGCACTGGCTTCCTCCGTATCGAGAACCGCAACCCCGTCAGTCGAGGCTGTCTATGACCCCGTAGTGGCCGTCAGATCGTTTGTACACGAAGTTCAGTTTACCCGATTCAGTGTTATTGAAAAGGAGAAAATCCTTCTCCCGGTCCAACATCGATATTATCGCTTCCTCTACGCTGAGATGCGTAATCTCGTGATTGATATGCTCGAGCACGTCAATCCCGCCTTCGCTTCCGACACTTTCAGCCTTGATGATCTTTTCGGCAGAAAATGGCTTGATGCCGTTCTTCTTCGGATGATGATGATTGTCGATCATCTTCTCCTTGAACTTCTTTATCTGGCGTTCGAGGCTCTTCGCTGAAAGGTCGATCGAGCCGTACATGTCTTCGGATTCTTCCTTGGCGGTGAAATCATGCCCATTGACATGGACGTTCACCTCGGCAATATGGCGGAATTTCTGGACGTCCATGATGACGTCGACATTGAGAATATGGTCGAAGTATCGTTTGAGCCTGCCGATCCTTTCTTCGATGTGTTCAACGAGTTCGGGACTGGATTCAAAGTGTCTTGCTGTGGTCGTGATAATCATTGCACATCCTCCTCGCATCAACCAGCCGGTGTCGCCCGGCCATTATTGCGACGAACTCCCGTGCGGTTTTCCTGGTACGAACTTCTTACCAGGGGTCCCGCCGTCACTTCGAGAAACCCCATCGCGCGCCCCGTGTTCCCGATTTCCGAAAACTCCTCGGGGCTCAGGTACCGGTCTACCGGCGCCTGGTCCAGCCCGGGCCGCAAGTACTGTCCGAGAGCGGCGAAATCCACCCCGGCAGATATGAGGTCCCCGAGCGCTTTGAAGATTTCTTCAGTCGTCTCGCCCAGTCCGAGCATGAATGACGACTTCGTAAGCACCTCCCTCTTTCGTTTCTTCGCCTCGGAGAGGAGATGAAGTGACCTGTCGTAGTCGGCCCCCCTTCTTATCTCCGGATAAAGTCTCCTTACTGTTTCCATGTTGTGTGAAAAAATATCCGGTCCGGCGTCAAGCACGGTGTCGAGCGCCGTGAGGTCGCCGCCGAAATCGGGCACGAGTACCTCGACGACAGGCGCCGGATCGAGGGCTCTGAGCTCCCCGATGACCCCGGCGAACCACGAGGCACCGCCGTCGTGCAGGT
>DAOVNN010000104.1 GCA_030630165.1 Candidatus Krumholzibacteriota bacterium | reverse complement strand
CCGAATCCGTAGTTCAGGCGTTTAGTCTGGTTGTAGTAGGTCACGGCCAGGTTGATGTTGTCGAAAAAATTCGAGAAGTCATTCGACGAAGTGCCGGCCAGCAGCGATATCTGATGATCACCGAGCATATCGGTGAAAAAGAGCTGCGCTCCGTTACCCATATATCCAAAGTCAGGATCCAGCGCGAAAGTCGCAGCAATGAGGTCCAGCCCGAATTTCGGGCGGTATGGCTTCTGTTTGTAAACGAGACCTGTATCGGGCAGATGCGGTTCCCAGTCGTATTCGCTGCATACCTCATGGTCGAGCGGTATGCCGGGCGCTTCTCTGTCTATGGGCGCCCTGTACGCGTGGTAGGTGGTTCCACTGTAAACAGCAGTGACGAATGATTCACCGTCACCGCATGGAGAGGGCGAGAACGCTCCGCCGAGCACGTTTGTCTGTCGCGATACCCTCCCGTTCTTCCACATGATGTAGATGTCGTACGTTCCGGTCCTGTCTGAAGAGAAGAGCAGGTCCCCGCTTTTCAGGTAGCGTGGATCGGTATCGTGCCATTTCCCGCTCGTGAGCTGAATAAGCTCGAGGTTACCGGGATCGATCGAGAATAGAGAAGTCGAACTGCCTGGCTCACCGCCGCACCTGTCCGAGGTGAATACGATCCTGTCCTTGTGGGGGTGCCATTCAGGGTGGTTGTCCTGATAGAAATCTTCCGTGATCCTTGTGACTTCACGGCTGTCCAGATCATAAACAAATATGTCGGTCCTGCCTCGGTTGTCTATACCTGAGAATGCGATTCGCCGGCCGTTCCTGGATAGCGAAGGCGAGTTGATCATCCGGGTCTCATCGTGTCTTATTTTTCTCAGTACTCGTTTCTTTGATACATCAAGGAGATATATGGCGTCACTCGCTCCTGACTTGGAGACGAATACTATGGTATCTCCCTTTGCAGAGACCCTGCTCCTGAAAAGGGGGATCGACTCAAACGAATTGTTTCTGCCACCCCTGATGACCGTACTTCTCTTCCACTCCCTCCTGCCGTTGAGCTGAAGTTCCATCAGGTCTACCGAGCCCGTTCCGAAACCCAGACAGAAGATCCTGTCCTCACCCTCTTTTCCCTTGATACAAACCGGATGATTTTCAAAAGACCATTTCTTTCTCCGGTACATCCCCTCGGCGATCTCGTGGATCCTGCGTTGTTTCAGGACCGCAGGGTAGAATCTTCTCTTGAGATATTCCATCCAGTTCGCATTGAGTTCCTCGACGGTGACACCGATCGTCTTTTCAAGTACGTAATCGAACCTGTTAGCCTTCCACCAGTTCTCAAGTATGAGCCTGATCGCTTCGTCGCCATATTCTGTAGCGATATAGTGAAGGGCGCTCTCGCCTTCTTTATACATCAGGTATGTTCCCTGTATTCTCCACATTTCCTGGAGCGCAACGATCCTGTTATCCGTTACAGCGTCACGCATGAACATGTCTGCCTCAGTATCTGGTCCTCCATGAGCGAGGAACTCGGCAAGTCCCTCGGTAAACCAGAGCGGAGGATGGGAATAGTTGAACATCCGACGTCCGCTCATTGTCACCCGGAGTTTTTCGAGCATGAAGACGTGCACCATCTCATGTCTGAAGACGCCTTTCATGTCGGCATACGACCCGAGGAAAGGCAGTGCGACTCTTCCCTTGATAAACTCGGTGAACCCACCCGTACCCTCGGAAACGATGTATGGGATTATATTGGTTTCCTTGAAATCGTGATGAGTGCCGTAGAGTATTACGGGTACCCTCTTTACGATGTCGAGATCGAAGAAGACAGAAAATTCCTCGTAGATGTTCTCAGCCATGGAGGCCACGAACTCCGCTATCTCGATCTCCTCTTCATAGTAGAAGATGTCGTAGTGGTCGGTCTCGATGACCTTCCATTTTTTAGGATGATATGTGATCTTATTCTTGCCGAATGGATACTGGGCCGTTGCCCCGGCTGTAAGCAGGATCAGTACTGCGCATGTTATGATGGGAAGGTATCGTTTCACCCTCGATATTCCCTCCTTCTGCCCCCATATACAATTTGTGGGCGAAATGACAAGATATCAAGGACTATCCCCCGTGAATCGGCATCAAAGATATGTAGTGAGGTCCGCGACACCCCTGAATGCGATCCTGGCAGGGCCGGTCAGTGTGCAGCCTTCCGCCCCGCTGCCGGTTAATTTGAAAAAGGTCTCGAGCAGATCGCCGCCGGAAGTCTCGCAGGTGACAGGCGGGGTAACGAGTCCCAGGTGGGCAGCTATTACGGATACCCCAAGCGCTCCTGTGCCGCAGGCAAGGGTTTCTTCCTCTACGCCTCTCTCATATGTTCTGTAGATAAGGCGCTGCGGAGAATCGACTGTAACGATGTTCACGTTCGTTCCGGCAGGGTCGAATATCGGATCGAACCGGATCGCCCTTGCGGTCTCGACGAATCTGTCTCTCTCCCAGTCTCTTGCATTATCGACCATGATCGCCGCATGAGGAACTCCACTGACCGCGAATCCGACAGTGAGACTTTCCGGCAGATCGATTCCCAGACGGAGACCGTGTACAGGTCCGAGTCCGATCTTCACGCGATCCCCTTCCACTTCGGCGGAAACGGGCCCCCCTCCTGTGGAAAAAGTCATTGTTCTGTCGGCTATCCCGCGATCGAGAGCGAACAAAGCCGCGCATCGCGCCCCGTTGCCGCACATCTCCGCCTCGCTGCCGTCACTGTTGAAATACTTCATCGTAAAGTCGGTTCCTTCGGCGGGTCTCAGAAGGATGATGCCGTCCGCTCCTATGCCGCGGTGAAACTCGCACAGAGCAGTTATAAGCTCCGCGGTCTCCTTGAGAACACGTTTCATGTCATCGATCATTATGAAGTCGTTTCCCGCGCCGTGCATCTTGGTGAATTCCAACTCATTCATCTTTCTTCGTGCCCTTCTGGATGTAAACGGGATCGAGGGTGATCAGCTCTCCAGGGGGCACGGCAACGGTGTCCGGGTAGATCGCGAACGGTTCAGCCAGTGTGCTGGTGGAATCTGACGGATCCGGATAATAACCGGAAAGACTGTCATGCATGACGTCAATAAAAGCAGTGAACGAGTAATCACCGGGCGGGATGGCATTCACCGTGAAGAGGCCGGTCGAATCGGCTCTGACGAATACGGGAGTTCCTTCCTCGAAAAGGGGCTCGAACAACGCGGATGGAGCAATACCGAGGTCGGACAAGTCGTGGATGGTACCCTCTATCTTCCCCGGTTCGTCGGGATTGATGATGTTGATTTCCAGTCCGGAGATCGAAGTCATCAAGGAGGTCAGTGTGAATGTGTCCTCCAGGACGGTAGAAAATTCGTCTCCCGGGGAATATCTTGTGTCGCTGTTTCTGTCTGTGAACGCCCAGACCCGGAACATCGTGCCGTCGGTTGGCAGCGCCTCGAATGTGAAAGATCCGTCCCCACCGCAGAATGCGACCCTCGATTCTTGCGCACGGGTAACGTCGCCCGTTGAATCGACGGCAGAAACTGCGACAAGCCTCGCAAGGCCGCTTGAATCAGGGACCATTTTGAACATCACTCGTCCGGAAATGGTTCCAGCGTCCAGCGAATCGGTGGTAGAGAAAAAGAACTGGATCGCCTGCGTGCCTTTCACCCTGTGATGATCGGTGTAGCCTTTTCTTATCATGACGCAGATCGTCGTCTCAGGCATGGCTTCGAGAAACCTTATCTCGAACTCCTCATCCCTGGCTCTCATCTTGTCGAATTCAAGCGGCGGATAGACATTCACAAGTTTCTTGAAACTTTCCCCGTCCACCTTCTCGGAAAAGGAGATGCGGATCGATGAGTTTCTGTCGATTCCGGTGCTTCCGGGGACTGGCAGGATACCCGTCACCGCAGGTGGCGTCTCATCCTTCGGGCCGCCCGACGGCGGTTCCATGACCGCACATGCGACGAACGCGAGCGCAATCGTCAGAAAAAGGCCTCTTCTCAATTCCGTGCTCCCCGCATTACTTAAGCAGAAGGGCTATTATGGCCCGCTGGATATGCATGCGATTTTCTGCCTCGTCGAAGACGATCGAGTTCTTCCCGTCTATCACGGCGTCGGATACTTCCTCTCCCCTGTGGGCGGGGAGACAGTGCATGAATACCGCATCTTCATGAGCGAGGGCCATCAGGTCTTCGTTCACCTGGTAGGACTTGAATGCCTGAAGCCTCTCTGCCTTCTCTGATTCCTGGCCCATGCTGGCCCAGACATCCGAGTAGACTACGTCCGCTCCCTGCACGGCTTCCTTCGGATCCTCAAACCACTCGTAATCTGGATCGCCAAGTTCCCGCACCTCATCGAGATACGAGTTGGATATCTCGTATCCGGCAGGAGAAGTCAGGACGAACTTGAACGGGAACCGTACGGCTGCATTAAGCCAGCTCCTGGCAACGTTATTGCCGTCACCGATGAATACTACTTTCTTGCCTTCTATGGGTCCGCGATGCTCGATAATCGTCTGAATGTCACCCATGATCTGACATGGATGGAGCAGATCGGTCAGTCCGTTGATGACCGGGATGGAAGCGTTCGAAGCAAGCTCTTCGACCATCTTCTGGTCGAACGTCCGTATCATGATCCCGCTGACGTATCTCGACAGCACCTCGCCGACATCCTTGGGCGCCTCCCTGCTGCCGATACCGATCTCTCTGTCGGTGATGTAGAGGCTGGTACCGCCGAGCTGCCAGATCGCCACTTCAAAGCTGATCCTCGTACGGAGGCTCGGTTTATGGAAAATACAGCCAAGGACCCGGCCCGGATGAGAGTGCTCGAGCGTGAAATTACGTGCGAGAGGCTTCTGCTTGATTGCGAGATCGAGGATTCCCTGGAGCTCTTCCCTGGTGAAATCCGTGATGCGCAGAAAATCCTTCTTCCCGAGTTTCATGTAGACTCCTTCCTACAGTATGTACCTGGCGAGATCTTCGTCCTCAATGATTTTTTCAAGTTTATCCCTTACGGTCTTCTCGGTGACGGTGAGCTTCACTATCTCAGGATCGGGCAGAGCGAAAAGGATCTCATCGAGAAGCGTTGTCATAACCGTGTGCAGCCTGCGTGCGCCGATATTTTCCATCTTCTGGTTGACGAGGAAAGCCATTCTTGCGATCTCCTTCACGGAGCCTTTTGTAAAGGTGACCGTACAGCCTTCGGTCTTGATGATAGCCTTGTACTGCTTGAGCAGCGCGTTCGCGGGTTCGAGAAGTATCCTCTCGAAATCCTCAGCCGTAAGCGAAGCGAGCTCCACTCTTATCGGAAAGCGTCCCTGTAGTTCTGGAACGAGATCGGAAGGCTTGGACATGTGAAAGGCCCCGGCTGCGATAAAGAGGATATGATCTGTCTTGACTACTCCGTACTTCGTGTTGACCGAAGAGCCCTCGATGATCGGCAGGATATCTCTCTGGACCCCTTCTCTGGAGACATCCGGTCCGTGCTTCTGTCCGCTCGAGGCTATCTTGTCTATCTCGTCGATGAATACGATGCCGGTCTCTTCCACCGCTTTCAGCGCCCTTGAAGTGACCTTCTCGAGGTCGACGAGTTTCTCCTTTTCTTCCGATTCAAGGATCTTGCGCGCCTCCTCGACTGTTACCCGTCTCCCCCTTTTCTTCCTGGGCATCATGTTCCCGATATTTTCGGGGAATTTGACCCCCATCTCCTCCAGGCCTGAACCGGAAATGATCTCGATCCAGTTGGAGGGACGGTCTAACGTCTCTATAGTGACTTCCCTGGCGTCGAGTGCACCAGCGTCGAGTTTCTTTTTCAACTTCTCTCGCGTGCGCGCTCTTCTTTCCTCAGTATCAGGATCGTCAGTTCCATCATGTGGAATCGGCGGCAGGAGGATGTCGAGCAGCCTCTCGCCGGCAAGCTGCGTGGCTCTATCGACGACTTCCTCGTATACCTTCTCCTTCTCCATGTTTATACCAATCTCGACAAGGTCCCTGATCATGGACTCGACGTCCCGCCCGACATAGCCCACTTCAGTGAACTTTGTCGCCTCTACCTTGATAAAGGGAGCCTGCGCGAGTCTGGCGAGCCTTCTTGCTATCTCAGTCTTCCCGACTCCCGTAGGACCTATCATGATAATATTGTTGGGAAGTATCTCATCCCTTATCGAATCATCGACATTCTTTCTTCTCCATCTGTTCCTCAAGGCGATCGCAACGGAACGCTTAGCTTCATCCTGGCCGATGATGTATTTATCCAGTGCGCAGACTATCTGTGTAGGTGTCAGTTCGTACATTGTTTCCCTCTGAGTCATATTGATTCGACCGTGATCCGGTCATTGGTATAGATACATATCTGAGATGCTATCTCAAGTGAACCCTGTACAATGAGGGCCGCATCCACCATGCCGCCGGCGATGAAAGCCCTGGCGGCGGCAAGCGCGTATGGTCCGCCGGAACCGATCGAAACGATACCGTCGTCCGGTTCAACAACATCACCCTTGCCTGATATGATCAGGCAATGATCCTTGCTCACCACGGCCAGCAGCGCCTCGAGATGGCGGAGCACTTTGTCGCTGCGCCATTCCCTGGCCAGTTCGACGGCTCCCTTGACTATATTGCCGGCATGCTCCTCTGTTTTACCCTCGAATTTTGAAAAGAGTGTCATGGCGTCGGCTGTGCTTCCCGCGAATCCCGCGAGGATCTCACCGTCCCTGAGGCTCCGGATCTTTCTAGCACCGTGCTTTACTATCGTGTCGCCGAATGTCACCTGCCCGTCGCCCCCCAGCGCGGAGCCGTTAGCCGTCTTCACTCCCAGTATTGTCGTTCCCCTGAACATATCATCCTCCGTATTCAGTGTCAGATGACAAATATAACCGACATTCTGCCTGATTCAATCTTTTCCTCATGCCCGCGGATGTGACTTGTCAAAGACCTCCCTCAACTTCTCCATGGTCACATGAGTGTATATCTGCGTCGTAGTCAGATTGACATGGCCGAGCAGTTCCTGAACAGCGCGAAGATCCGCTCCTCCGTCGAGAAGATGTGTGGCGAATGTGTGTCTCAATACATGGGGGCTCATCTTCGTCAGAGCGGCGACCTGCTCCAGATACTTCTTTACGATCCGCTGCACGGTCCGCCTGCTGATGCTCTTTCCCCCATGTCCCGGAAAAAGGGGCGTATCGGGTCGGTCGGCGAAAAAGGCGGTATAATGAGATCTTTCGGAAAAAGCCTCGCTCGTGATACCGAAGAACTCCTTCATCCACACTTCGAGGGTGGCGGAAGCTTCTCCGCTGAGGGGAAGGATCCTCTCCTTGTCGCGTTTGCCGAGTACCCGAATTGTGCCCCTGGAGAAATCACAGCTCATGACACTGCAGCCGACCAGTTCAGCCAGCCGCATCCCTGTTCCGTAGAGGAGTTCCAGAACAGCTCTGTCCCGCAATCCCTTCCTTGAATCACGGGGAGGAAGCTCCATCATCCTGGCGACCGCTTCCCGGCCGGCAAATACAGGAAGATCGCGACCTTTCTTCGGAGTCGAGATCCCCAGCGTCGGGTCCCTTTCGATCTCTCCGTGTCTCGCAAGCCACGAAAAGAAGCTCCTGAGAGAAGCGACCTTTCGCGAGATGCTGCGAGGCGTGTACCCGTTTCTCGAGAGTGAACCGAGCCAGCTCTTCACGTGCGCCGGAACAGTTGATGACGGATCCGCTCCTCCTCCAGCATCTTTCAGCCAGGTGAAGAACTGAAGGATATCGCCTTCATATGCACGGAGGGTGGCCTCCGAGACTCCTTTCTCTATTCCGAGATGGAGCATATATCTCTTGAGAGTCTTCTTTACCATAGGGGGGATACTAACACAGCTGAGGCATACCAGCAAGAATGCGATACGAAAATGGATTAACCTGTAAATGTTTTGTATTCAGCGATATAGCGGCTCAGTGAGGCAGTCGCCCTTTCGGCCTTCTTTAATTTGCGCTCTCTCTTGTTCCCCCTGGCAGGCGGAAGGAGTCCCATGTTGGCGTTCATCGGCTGAAAATCTCCCTCGACGGCGGAAAGATGACGCTGCAGAGCACCTGTCATCGTGTCGTCGGGCAGCAGGGGCATCTCCCTCTCGTCGAGATAGGCGGCGACGTTCAGGGCGGTAAGGAGCCCGTGTGCGATCGACTCGACATATCCCTCGACTCCGGCGAGCTGTCCGGCGAAAAAGAGTCCCCTGCGCCTTGTGGACATCTGTCTCTCATCAAGAAGGCGCGGTGAATCGAGATATGTGTTCCTGTGGATCGCTCCCCATCTGACAATGCTCGCGCTTTCAAGCCCCGGCAGCAATTGGAGGAGCTGCTTCTGAGCCGGCCGTGTCAGCCGGTTCTGAAATCCTACGAGGCCGAGAAGCGAACCGTCACGCTTCTCCTGGCGCAGCTGCAGAACCGCGTGCGGCTCTTTTCCCGTCGAAGGATCGACGAGCCCCCTCGGTTTCAGAGGACCATATCGGAGAGATTCCGGACCACGCGAAGCGATGACCTCGATCGGCAGGCATGCTTCGAAACATTGCCCCGATTCGAATCCTCTCTTCTGTGCCTTTGGCGCTTCGAGGAGAAATCTGATCAATCTGGAATATCCTGCTTCTGTTATCGGAACGTTGAGATAGTCGTCGCCTCCCTTTCCATAGCGGGAGGCGCGGAATGCGCGCGACTCGTCGACAGTCTCCGCATCGACGGATATCGAGATCGCGTCGTAGAAATAGAGTTTTCCTCCGTCGAAATGCTCCTCTATAGAGGAAGACAGGTTGTCCGAAGTCAGGGGCCCGGTGGCAACGACAACGCAGCCATCCAGCGGAAGGACTGTCTTTTCCCTTCGCTCCAGCTCGATCATG
>DAOVNN010000009.1 GCA_030630165.1 Candidatus Krumholzibacteriota bacterium | reverse complement strand
TTTCCGACGGGGTGAAGATCGTCGTAGGCAGGCACGAACTGGAGAACGACTATCTCGAATCTGAGTGGGGAGGGAACATCAACCTGACGACCCTCGACCACCCGGGGCCTGTAACAGTCGTAATCGGCGACGCCTCGGACGAGGAACTTCAGCAGGCAGCGGCGGTCACGGCGAGATACAGCGACGGCAAGCGGGAGGCTTCATGCAGGGTGTCCGTTACGAAAGGCGAAGATGTAAGTGAGATGACGGTCGCTCCGGCATCGGACGACGATCTCGACAGGTGGCGGATCTAGCCTCTCAGCGAAACAATCTTCATCATAATAGTCCGGTGACTTTCGAAAGCGAGCGGGGGAAGCTCGTCGAGGGGGAAGAATCTCGCGTCCGAGGCGTCGTCGCCAGGTGTGATATCACCCGAAAATCCCTCAAAGCTGTACCCGATTATCAGCAGGCAGGTCCCGTAGAAGACGCTCTCCTGGTATATGACGTCGATAAGCGCCGGGCCGTACGCCGAAAGGCCGGTCTCTTCCAGCAGTTCCCTCTTCGCCGCGTCTTCGGGGCTCTCACCGTTCTCGACGAATCCGCCTGGCAGCGACCACTCGCCTGCGCCCGGCTCGCGGTTGCGCAGGACGAGAAGGATCCTGTCCTTGTCATCGAAAAGTACCGCGGTCGATGCGGGGACCGGGTTCTCGTAGAGGAACCTCTGTTCGGCCTCGCAGTACAGCCTTACCCGTCCGTCTTCAGCTCTGGTCGTAAGCGGCTTGCCGCACCAGGGACAGTATTTCTTTCCAGCGTCCATATACCAAGAATATGCCACGGGAGACGATGAGGCAAGAGATGCCTCCAAATGGAGTTGTCCGCTGATGACGATTGGAGTAACATCATCAGGGATTATCGGCTCTGGAGGAAGCAGATGCCGCGGGAGAGCAAAACATGAACGCCCTTACGATAGCACTTGTAACACTCGCCGCGTACATCGTGGCTTATATGGTCTACGCGCGTTTCTTCGGTAGGAAAATACTCGGCCTCGATCCGCGCAGGAAGACTCCGGCAAGCTCGTTCGAAGACGGAGTAGACTTCGTGCCTACCAGCCCGATCGTACTTTTCGGGCATCATTTCGCCTCGATCGCCGGTCTCGGCCCGATACTCGGCCCGGCCATCGCGGTGATCTGGGGCTGGTTGCCAGCGGTCCTCTGGATACTCTTCGGTTCGATACTGATCGGCGGCATCCACGACCTCGCGTCACTCTTTGTCTCTCTGAGAAACAAGGGACGCTCTATCGGCGACGTTACGAGGTCGCTCGTCGGGCGAAGGGCGCATATATTATTTCTCGTCCTGATATTCTTCACACTTTCGCTGTGCATGGGAACATTTGTCAGGGTGATCGCGACGCTCTTTTCCGATACATTCTATCCCGAGGCGGTAATCCCCGTCTTCGCGCTTATAGCCCTGGCTGTCATGGTCGGACTGCTCGTTTACCGGCGGGGTGTGAGACTCGCACCGGCGACACTCATTGCCCTGGCCCTGATGTTCCTCTCGATATGGATCGGACTGCGCCATCCGGTGACCGGAGTCAGCACACCCTTCTGGGTCTACCTCCTGATAGCGTACGCCTTCGTGGCGTCTGTCCTGCCGGTATGGCTTCTTCTGCAGCCGAGGGACTATCTCAACGCATACCAGCTCGTTATCGGGATGATCCTGATGTACATAGGACTTTTCATAGCCCGCCCGCAGATATCGGCGCCGGCTGTCAACCATACATCGACAGGACTGACGTCCCTCTTTCCGTTTCTCTTTATCACGATAGCGTGCGGAGCGATCTCGGGGTTCCACAGCCTCGTAGCGACAGGAACCACATCGAAGCAGCTCGCAAGGGAGACGCATGCCGTCCCGATCGGTTACGGAGGCATGCCCGCAGAGGGGCTGCTCGCGATGATAGTAGTGCTCGCCTGCGTATCGGGAGTCTCGAGAGCCGAGTGGTTCGAGCACTACGCCTCGTGGCAGGGGGCTGCCGGACTGCCGGCGAAGATGGACGCTTTCGTAAAGGGCGCGGGCAACTTTATCTCGCATATCGGGATACCTGTCGGGATCGCGAGAAGCTTTATCGTCGTCATGGCTGTCGGCTTCGCGATGACTACGCTCGACTCGGGAACGAGGCTGCTGCGATACAATCTCGAGGAACTCGGCGATGGGCTCAATATCAAGCCACTCCGCAACAGGTTCATCGCTTCCCTGGCCGCCGTGGTCGGGATCGGCTATTTCAGCCTGATGACGGTCGACGGGAGGCCCGTCGGCCTGCTTCTCTGGGAACTGTTCGGCACGACGAACCAGATCCTCGCCTCGCTCGGCCTGCTGACCGTATCACTCTTTCTCTACAGGCTCGGCAAACCGATCGTATATACGCTCGTTCCGATGGTCGGGATGCTTATCATGACCGTCACAGCTATGGCGATAAGGCTCAGAACCAACTACGAAGCGGGGCACTGGCCCCTGCTGAGCGTCGGCGGCGTCATCCTTCTCCTCGTGCTCTGGCTCGTCATAGAATCGTTCATTGCCTTCGCGAGGCACAGGGGTGCGGGCGTCATGCCGGAAGAGGAGAGCAGTGAGCAGTCGATATGACGTAACAGGCGTCGGGTACACGGCGATTGATTATCTCGGTGTGATTCCCCGTTTCCCCGAAGAGAATCTCAAGCTCGAGCTCGAAACGCTCGAGGTACAGGGCGGCGGACCAGCCGCTACGGCCACTGTGACCGCGGCGAGGCTCGGCCTCTCCACGGCATTCATCGGCAAGGTAGGCGGAGATGACCGGGGAGCGATGATGCTCATGAAACTCAACGGCGAGGGAGTCGATGTATCGTCGGCCGTCCTCGAAGCTGATGCTCTATCTCAGTTCGCTTTTATCATGGTCGACTCGGAAACGGGGAAAAGGACGATACTCTGGACGCGCGGCACGCTTACGCCGCTTATGCCCGATGAGCTCGACATGGACAAGGTGACTTCATGCAGAGGCCTGCTTGTAGACACGCTCGAGCCGGCGGCTGCCGCGGCAGCCGCGAAGCAAGCGGCGGACGCGGGGGTGAAGGTCCTGATCGATGCCGGCACACTTCGAGATGGAGTAAGAGAGATACTCCCGCACTGCCACTACATCGTCGCGAGCGAAACGTTCGCCGGTCAGATATCAGATGGCCGCGGACCGGAAGCCGCGCTCGAGGAGATGATGAAGTACGAGCCCGATGCGGCTGTGGTGACACTCGGCGAGCGGGGATGTATCGCCCTGTCAGAAGGTGAATATATCGAGGCGAAGGGATTCGAGGTCGACGCAGTCGATACGACAGGCGCTGGGGACGTCTTCCACGGGGCCTTTCTCTACGCTGTGCTGAGGGAATGGGATATTCGCCGCTGCTGCGTTTTCGCCAACGCCGTCGCCGCCATGAAATGCCGCAGGCTCGGGGGGAGGACCGGTATACCGACGCTTCCCGAGGCGATCGAATTCCTCAGCGAGCGCGTGCCGGACCTCGATTTCAGCTGATCAGAACTCCACTGCCTCCATATCGCCGCTGTCGAGATCGAATACCACGAAACCCGGCCCTTCGAGGAGTCCCATGATCTCTCCCGGATTGATGTGCGGCGTATTATTGACGATCTCGGACATCCTCACGTGGGTATGTCCCGAGAAGACGACCGCGTAATTGCCGGTGGCGGCCAGACCCTTTCCATGCTCGGGGTAATGAGTGAAGGCGACCAGGCCCTTTTTGGTCTCGATCACTCCCGTGTGATGATGCACTGTGATGTTGGAGTACCTTTCAGCCATCCTTGATATGGTCATCGGGTCACCGTCGTTGTTTCCGAATACGACATGGACCGGCCCGGTAAAAGGCGCGAGTCTGTCCATGACGAACGGGGAGCAGATGTCGCCGCAATGCAGCAGCATCTCCGCGCCCTTCTCTATCGCCAGTTCGACGGCCCTTTCGATATTCTCGAGGTGATCGTGCGAATCGCTCATTATCGCGATCTTCATTCCAGCACTTCCTTTCATTGTTTGACCAGATTCTACCTGAACGGCACGAAGCTGGAAACCGTCTTTTAAAGCATGGGACCGAAGTGTATAATCGGGAGGGTCGACTGTATGAAAGGAGAGTTCATGAGCGAGTTCAGGATAGCCCTCGTTACGACATCCGGAGTAGAAGAAGCAGAACGCATCGCCAACCTGCTGATTGGCGCGGGGCTGGCGCCGTGCGTGAACATCATTCCATCTGTTATCTCCGTCTATCAGTGGAAGAACAAGCTGAACAGGGACGAGGAGGCGCTGATGATCATCAAGACGTCGGAAGCCTCATTCGATGAGGTCAGGGAACTCGTCGAGAAGAACCACTCATACGACGTGCCCGAGATCGTCTCGCTCGAGATCTCGGAGCTTTCCCCCTCGTACGCCGCATACCTTGGAGACTTCCTGAAATAGCCTCTCCATTCAGGATTTGAACTGGCAAAAATTCCTGCACCCCCGGTCCGCCTGCTTCCAGGCGGAAGCTTCTAAAGAAGAAGAATGATTGTTTGATTTTATGCCGGAGTGCGTAAATGCGCGCATTCGCTGTATGACTTAGAGCTGTTTCTGCCTTCCAACTGCTTTAATATCAAGAAGATATATTTACTGCCCCGCCTCCCCATACATCAGCGCCCGTATGAGAACCCTTTGTTATGGCTGGTGGCACATCTCTTGTATTCATCACGCCTTACAGGGCCGGATAACGTTCCGGACCGCGGGAGTTTATTCGGGTCTGTGAAAGGTGTGTGGAATGAGCGGAAAGATAATCGAAATGCGCCGCGGTAGCGGCGGGGAAGCAGGCGAGAGCCTGTACGATAAAGCTTCGACACTCGTGGCACAGGGGAAGCTGGAAGAAGCGGAAGGGCTTATTTCCGAAGGCAGACAGATCGAGCCGGTCAATGCCGACTTCGCCAATCTCGACGGGCTGGTGCAGCTCAGGAAGGGCGATTGCAACAGCGCCGTCGACAGGTTCTCCGAAGCGGTCCTTATGGACGGGGGCAGGGCAGACCTGCACAACAATCTCGGCACTGCGCTTCTCGAGACAGGCAGGATCAGGGAAGCTGCAGGCGCGATAGCTGATGGTCTGTCGATCGACGGAAACAACGTCAATCTCCTGAGAAACGCGGCGACTGCGGCGATAATCCTCGGTGACAGCGACAGGGCTGTCGAGCTGGCATGCAGGGCTGTGAAGGAAGAGCCGCACGAAGCGGGAAGTCACGTTGTTCTTGCCGAGACCCTGCTGCGGTCCGGTGAGAGCAGAGCTGCAGCCGACGCTCTCGCTTGTCTGAAGTTCCTCGAGGGAACGCCGATGAAAGTGCTCCTGAAGGCAGTTCATCTCTATATCAGGATGGATATGCTCGAAGAGGCGCAGCGCGTGGTCTACACCGCCCTGGAAAGCGACCCGGCCAACTGCAAGCTGATGCTTCTGCTCGGTAAGGTCCTCGAGATGCGCGACGATCTCGACGGAGCCCGGCATGTCTATGTCACGACGCTATCTCACGATCCGGAAAATATCGACGCGAGAAACGGCCTCGGCTGTGTCCTCGAGAGGAAGGGCGAGTTCATCGAGGCTCTCGAGCATTTGATGGAGGCGCACAGGCTCGCGCCTTCGAATGAGCAGATCGAGACCAACCTCGGCATAGTGCTCGATAAACTCGACATGGACGACGAAGCGGAACGTCACCTGGCTCTGGTCATGGAAAGGGTTCCCGGATTCGGAGTAGCTTATAACGCAATGGGTTGCTTCCTTTCGAGAAGGGGCAGATATATCGAAGCCGCGGATATTTTTACAACGGCCATCGAACTCGAGCCCGACAATGACAGATACCGCCGCAATCTCGAACTCGCTCAGAGCATGATCGCCGCGACAGGACTGCAGGAGAGCAGACTCTAAAAAGCATTCCCATACAGAGAAACCTCGATTATAATTCTTATAGAGGGTGCCGCCGCGGAAGGGCGCGACTGTACCCTTGAAAGGTGGCCTGTCAATATGAATGTCAAGAAGAAGGTTCATTCCAACATCATAGCGCTTCTTACGGATTTCAGCTGGCACAACTGGTATCTCGGCGTCATGAAGGGCGTGATCCTCGGCATCAATCCCGATGTGAGGATCATGGATCTCTGTCACGATGTCTCGAGCCAGGATGTGCGAGAGGGAAGCTTCGTGCTCGGAAACAGCTTTGAATATTTTCCTCCCGGGACGGTTTTTCTCTGTGTTGTCGATCCCGGCGTCGGGGGCGACAGGCGCAATCTCATCGTCGAGACGGACAAGTATTATTTTGTAGGTCCTGACAACGGCATACTGAGCTGCATTTTTGAGAAAGGGATCGCCAGGAAGGTCTACGCGGTCAAACCGGGGAAGTACACCCTGCCGCTTCACGGCAGGACCTTTCTCGGCAGGGATATCTTCGCTCCGATAGCGACCCATCTCACGCTCGGAATCGAGCCCTCCGAGATGGGTAAAACGGTCGACTCGGTCTTGACAGTCCCCGCGCTGAAGCCGCATATCAACAAGAAGGGCGAGGTCTCGGGAAGAGCGGTTTATGTCGATACATTCGGGAATATAATCACGAATATCAGGGAGCAGTACCTGTTGGATGAGTTCGGCAAGAAGACCGACTGGGACGATGTGATCGTCCGTATCGGAAAGAGGCGGATCAAGGGTGTGAAGAGGTATTACGAGCAGGGCAAGCTCGGGAAACTGATGGCGCTCTTCGATTCCTGGGGATACCTCGAACTGGCGGTCAACATGGGGAACGCATTCAATCTGCTCGGTCTGACGGAGAAGAAATCTCTCGAAGTATTCGTATCCGGCCCCGCCGGTAGCCCCAAAAGGAAGTAATGGCCCTGCGGCTGACAGTTCTGGGATCGGGCACGATAGTGCCGTCGCAGGTCAGGCGAGCCACGTCGCTCCTCCTGGAGGGTGGAGGCGAGGATATACTGCTCGACTGCGGCCCCGGAGCCCTGCAGTCTATTGAGGAGACGGGGAGGTCGTACAGGGACATACACAGGATCCTGCTGACCCACTTCCATCCCGATCATACTCTCGACCTGGGCAGGCTCTTTTCAGCGATCAAGAATGATACGGCCGTGACCGGGCGGCACTGGATCGTGATATACGGGCCGGAGGGCCTGGAAGATTTCGTTTCGGGATGGGGCGGTCTGTACGGCGGCATCGTGCCCGGCGATGATATGCTCAATCTCGTTCCGATGGAGCCGGGATACGAGATCGATATCGGGGATATGCTGATCACCGCCGGTCAAGCTGATCACGGCGGGAGGCCAGCCCTGGCGTACAGGATCGATTTGTCCGGCAGGAGCATCGTCTATACGGGAGATACGTCGTATTCCGAACGGCTCGCGCAATTCGCGTCGGGCGCCGATCTGCTCGTTTCCGAGTGCTCTTTCCCGGACGAATCGCCTGCCGAAGGGCACATGACCCCCGCGATGGTAGGGGAGATGGCCGCATCGGCAGGGGCAGGCGAAGTGCTTCTGGTGCATATGTACCCGTTTTTCGGCGAGACCGATCCGGCCGCCGAAGTGAGGAGAAGATTCAAGGGCAAGGTGACGACCGGCAGGGACGGTCTGATCATCGAAGTCTGATGAAGGCAGATCCGCCCGCCCGGGATCGATCCGTGCCCGGAAGGAGGAGGGGACCATGAAGATCACCCTTTCGGTAATCAAAGCCGATATAGGATCGATAGGGGGTCATATCAAGCCCGGGGAGCGCCTCAAGTCGAGAGTGACCGACTTTATCAGGGACAACGGCACGAAACTGATCCTCGATTATTTCATCAGTTCTACCGGAGACGATATCGCCATTCTGATGAGCCACAGCAGGGGTGAGGGAGACTCCGAGATCCACAAACTCGCCTGGGACGCCTTCATTGCCGGTACCGAGCTGGCCAGGGAGATGGGGCTCTACGGTGCCGGGCAGGACCTGCTGAAAGACGCGTTCAGCGGCAACGTCAAAGGCATGGGGCCGGCGGTCGCCGAGATGGAATTCGAGGAACGGCCCAACGAGCCTTTTCTCTTCTTCGCAGCCGACAAGACCGATCCGGGCGCCTACAACCTCCCGGCCTACCTGGCGTTCACCGATCCGATGTACAACAGCGGCCTGATACTCAGCCCCAAGATGAAAGATGGTTTCAGGTTCGACATAATGGACGTCTCATACGTCGATGGGGACAGGGTCATATCTCTTGAGGCTCCGGAGGACATCTACGATATCGCCGCGCTGCTCCGTGACAACCAGAGATTCGTCGTCGAGAAGATCTTCTCGCGCGGGAGCGGCGAGGTAACAGCCGCTGTGAGCACTACCAGGCTTCACAACATTGCCGGAAAATACACGGGGAAGGACGATCCGGTGATGCTCGTCCGAGTGCAGGGTGAGTTTCCCGCGACCGGAGAGGTGCTGGCGCCATATGTCAAGGGCCACTACGTCGCCGGTTTCATGAGGGGGAGCCACAGCGGGCCACTGATGCCGGTAAGGCAGAACGGGACGATCTCGTATTTCGACGGGCCGACCGTGGTGAGCTGCGCGGCGTTCTGCGTGCACGATGGAAGGTTCACCGAGCCGGCAGATGTATTCGATCACCCCTTCTGGGACCACGTCCGTGACAAGGTCTCACGGAAGGCAATCGACATGCGTGACCAGGGATTCTCAGGGCCGGCGATGCTCGGATACGACGAACTAGAGTACGGCGGCATTGTGGAGAGGCTCGAGAGGATCGACAGGAAATTCGAGGTGAGAAAGAAGTGAGACGACCGGCAGCCGCGATAATAATCATCTTTCTGGTGCTCGTTGCCAACGCGGACACGGCCGGTGCGTACAGGCTCATCGAGCACAGGGACTGGGACCTGGCAGTTGAGGGCCGCGTCCGGTTCACCGTTAAAAACGTGCGGGGTTCGATCGAGGTGATCGGCTGGGACCGCGATGAGATAGAGATATCGGCTCGTATCAGGATACGAGCTGCCAGCAAGAACAAGGCGCAGAAGATTTACGGTAAGATCGAGTTCGAGGTATGCCAGGAACCGGGAAACATATCGATAAAGGCGCACGTACCTGAATACAGGAAGGACAGTATGTCAGGAGAGGGTAATACCGCCGTCTGGATTGATTATTCGATCCGGGTCCCATATACTACCGATCTCGATGTACGGTCGGTCAGCGGCGATATCGCCGTTGTACAGGTCGGGGGCACTTTCCGCGTCGTCAGCGAACGCGGCTCGATCGACATGCTCTCAAGAGGCGGCGAAGGCGTCCTGAAGACCGGCAGCGGCGACATCGGATGCGAACTCGCATTTCTCCCCGCGGGCGGGAAGCTTCGGCTCAAGACCGGCAACGGGGATCTGTCGCTCGGTATCCCGGCTGAGACGAGTGCGATGCTCAGTGCGAAGACTCGCGTCGGCAGGGTAAGGGTCGGGCTCGATATGACGGATATCGATAAACAGAAGAGAAAGATTCTAGAGGGAGTGCTGGGAGGCGGTGACGGGAAAATATTGCTGGAGTCGGCGAATGGTGATGTTACAATAAAAGAGTTGTGAATTGACATGCCCGTTCCAGGGCGCTTCATGCGGAGGTTGTTGACATGGAAGACGAAAAGAAGCATACCACTGCGATACCGCCCGGCATCGCGGCTGCGGCGTCATATTTCTTTCCTTTCCTCGGCGGGCTCGTGATGCTCGCCGTCGAGAAGGAGGACCGCCTCGTGAGGTTTCATGCGGCCCAGTCGATCGTGTTCTGGGTCTGCGTGATGATCCTGGCGGCGCTGATCGGCTGGATCCCTGTGATCAACGTGTTGTTTTCGATCGTGTTTATAGCCGTGTGGATATTCCTGATGTACCAGGCATGGACAAACAAGGAGTTCGAGATACCGTATCTCGGTGCGATAGCGAGAAAACAGGTGTTCGGGGAGAAAGATTCCGCCAGTGTCGAGGAAAAGCCCGAGCCGGCGCCTGAGGCGTCACCCGGGGAGGAAAGGCCGGCGGCCGACGACGGGGAGGAAGGTCCTCGGGTATAACAAGTCAGGTTCCGCAGGCGTGATTATTCCATTTACCGGTGGAAATGGACGGATTATATTATTTGCACCCTTTCAGGGTGCAAATTTATATGAATATCTCTATTGCCGGAGTTGTATGACTCATGATGGTATCGGACGGGACGACTGACATTTCGAAGGAGACACTGCAGGCCTGGAAAGAAGGCAGTGTCAAGGCGTTTGAAGAGGTCGTAAGGACCGCCATGAGGCGTGCCTACGCAGTCGCCGTCGGCATTGCCGGAAAAATGCCGAGGACGCTCGTGATCTCTCGCAGGAGGCGTTCATGGCAGCGCACAGAGCAAGAGCCACATTCGATGTCGAACGTCCCTTCTTCCCCTGGTTTTACCGTATCCTGAGGAATAGATGTCTCAATTTCCTCAGGAAGAAAGCCGGCAGAAGGGAAGTCTCGATCGACGTATTGATCGAGAAGCCCGGCCGGTCCGAATCCCCCGAAAAGGGTGTGATGAGAAAGGAGCGGGCCGAAGCACTCTGGCAGGCGATCCAGGATCTTACTCCCGAACACAGGGAGATAATCGTCCTCAGATCGTTCCAGGAGCTTTCGTACAAGGAGATAGCCGAGACTCTCGGCATATCGGAAGGGACCGTGATGTCCCGCCTGTACTATGCCCGTAAATCGCTGTACGGGAAACTGAAGGATATCTGCAGGGACCTGTACAGGGAAGGGGATGATCAGCCGTGAGCTGCAACAGGATTGAGACCGACGGCATGAGATACCTCGACGGCGAGATGTCCGACGACGAGAGGGCCGCCTTCGAGGAGCATCTCTCCGCGTGCGGTGAGTGCAGGCAGGCAATGAACGAGCTCGGCAGTGTCGAGAGGCTGACCGGCATGATGAAGATCCGCGATCCGCAGGATGATTTCTGGGAAGCGTACTGGAAGAAGCTCTTCAGGAGGCTCGAGCGGAAGACTGGATGGCTGCTGATGATCGCCGGTGCGGCGCTGATTATACTTTACGCCCTCTGGAGGGGCGTAACTGACTTCGGCGAGATAACCTTCGTCAAGGTCGTTGCCGTGATCGTCGCCGCCGGATTCGTCATGCTGCTGATATCGGTCATCAGGGAACGATTGCACCAGTATAAGACTGATCGGTACAAAGACATCGAGAGATAAGCGGAACCTTGAAAGGGGAGTGATCGACATGATGATCACGACTACGGATGCGATACCGGGGAAAAAGATAGTGAAGGTAGTCGGCCTGGTCAGGGGTAACACGATCAGGGCGAGGCATATCGGACGGGACATACTTGCCGGCCTGCGTAACATCGCCGGCGGAGAGATAGTCGAGTACACGAAGATGGTCGCTGAATCGCGCGAGCAGTCGCTCGACAGGATGCTTGCCGAGGCCGAGGCGAAGGGGGCCAACGCGGTGGTCTGCCTGAGGTTCACGACCAACTCGATGATGGAAGGCGCGGCGGAGCTTCTCGCATACGGCACGGGCGTAGTAGTGGAGGACGAATGATAAAAGCTGGAGAGTTCGAGATAAGGGCGGTCGATACGGGCAGATTCAGGCTCGACGGCGGCGCGATGTTCGGTGTCGTTCCGAAGAACCTGTGGCAGAAGACCGATCCCGCCGATGACAGGAACAGGATCGAGATGCATATGAGAGCCCTCTACGCTGAAGGAGGGGGGCGGAGGATCCTCGTCGACAGCGGGGCAGGAACGAAGCTCGACGACAAGATGGTCGAAATCTACGAGATCGAGTGCGATCCCCTGAGAAAAGTACTCGAGGATCACGGGATCGATCCCGATTCTATCACCGACGCTGTCGCTACCCACCTGCATTTCGATCACGGCGGAGGATATACATATTACGACAAGGCAGGAGAGCTGGCGCTGTCGCTACCCAATGCGACACATCATGTGCAGAGAAGGCAGTGGGAGGCGGCCGCCGGGCCGAACGAGAAGGACCGGGCGAGTTTCTATCCCGAGAACTTCCTGCCGATTGAGAAGGAAGGAAAGCTCAATCTGCTCGACGGGGAGTGCGAGATCATTCCCGGGGTCCGTGTCGTACCGACGGACGGACATACGCCGGGGCACCAGGTGGTGCTGTTCGGCGAGGGAGCTGGGACGGTCATGTATTGCGGCGATCTTATCCCGCTCTCGTCCCATGTCAACCTTCCATGGATTATGGCCTACGACCACTACCCGCTCAGCACTCTCGAGGAGAAGAGGAATCTTCTCGGTGAGGCGGCTGACGGGGACTGGATCCTCTTCTTCGAACACGATCCGTCGATCGCAGCCTGCCGGGTCAGCAGAAATGACAAGGGCAGGTTCGAGATAGCCGAGACCGTCGAGACAGGATAAACCGCTTGGAAGATGATATTCTCATTCAGCGGGCGAAGGAGGGCGACTCCGATGCCTTCCGTCAGCTCGTCGAAAGATACAAGGGCGAGATCTACAATTACTTTATCAGGTCTACCGGTTCTATCGAGGATTCGGAGGACCTGACGCAGCAGTGCTTCGTCAATCTCTACAACAGCCTCGACAGGTACCGCCGGACCGCATCGCTGAGGACCTTCATATACCGGATCGCTACGAACCTGGCGATCAGCTTCTCAAGAAAGCGTAAATCCCCCGTTTCCCTCGACCTCCTGGTAGAGGGTGGGTACGATCCGGTCTCTCGGTCATCGACCGATCACCCGGAGGACCTTGTCTACGCGCGAGAGCTTCAGAAGGCATACCTCGAGGCTCTGGTAAAGCTGCCCGTGGAATGGTCCCTGATCCTCGATCTGAGGATCGGGAAAGAGCTGGCGTACAAGGAAATAGCGGATTTAGTCGGCCGAAGCATCTCATCGGTAGAGTCGATCCTGTTCCGGGCGCGCGAAAAACTAACCGAGGAGATGGCCCCGTACCTCAGAGGCAACAGAAATTAAAGAGTGATATTGTCAGATAATATGCAAGAAAAAGACTTTTGATGCGTTAATATATTATGGAAAGGGAGTGTTATGGATCACAGGGATTTCGATATTATTACCCGGATTCATTCCGGGCTGCCTGAGCTGGAGCCGGCGGCTGATCTTACCGACAGGATCATGGCTGGCATCGAGATGGCCAAAACAGGACGGTCAGGCTGGATATGGCGCGTGCTTGTCCCGGCTGCCGCCGCCCTGTTCGTGCTGTTCGGAATCAGGATCGGAACGCAGATAATGGATGCGTGGTTCGAAGAACCCGCAGTCGTGCAGCATGCCGAGCTCACGGGGCTCGAGCATTTCGAAGATTATCCTCCCTATTCCGTTGGAGAGGTTATCGAGATCGCTGCGAAGGGAGGGGGCAATGAGTAAGAGGAGCCTGAAGGCTATACTTGTGGTGTCGCTTGCTTTCAATCTCGCCGTTGTTGCTACCGTAGCAGTCGGTCTGGTTTCCCGCGACGGAAAAACCGGAAGTTCCGCATTGAAGAAGGACGCGGATATACCGATCGACGATCACGGAAGGCAGCTCTCGGAATCTCTGGGTCTTTCGGGAGAGCAGGCCAGGTGTTTCGAACAGGTGATGGCCGAGAAGAGCGACAAGGCAAAGAAGATAAGGGAAAAGCTGGAGAAGGAAAGGCAAGACCTCTTTCACCTGCTTCAGGAGAAAACGCCGGACGAGCAGGCCATAATGGCCAGGGTGGACAGCATTGCGGGCCTGCAGGGCGATCTCGAAAAATTCCTCGTCAAAAGACTTATCGATTCCAGAATGGTTCTTTCGCCGGAAGAGGATGAGAGGCTTCTCTACTTTATCCGCTGCAGTATGAGTCCTGGTTGTATAGGTAAGGATAAGTGTTCATACACCGTAAAGAAGGATGGTTCTGAATGAAGAAGTTCGCGGCTTTGTTGGCAGTAGTTCTTCTTGTCGTCTCCTTCGCGTCGATCTCGGCGCAGGAAACGGAAGTTTACAAGCACCATGCCTCCAAGTGCACTGCTCTTGACTTGGAGACTAAGGTAAAGTTCCAGAAGCTCAAGCTCCAGTATGAGCTCGCGATGGTAGATCTCAAGGCCGAGAAGGAAAAGATCCACGAAGAGATGATGACGGAACTCCTCAAGGAGGAGTCCTCCACCAAGACGATCGAAAAGCTGGGCAAGTCGATAAACGGCGTCCAGTACAAGATGCACAAGGCAAAGATAGACTTCGTGCTCAAGGTGAAGAAGGTCCTTCCCGCAGATCACTGGAAGGGATTTCTTATGATGCAGCACTGTGGTTCCCTCGGCTGCTCCCACAGTTCCCATAGCGCGCACGGTTCCGCCAAGTGCCCCATGGTCGGCACGAAGGGCCACACCTGCACTCCGGCCTGCGGTACGGGCCACCACGGAGAGGGCGGCCACAAGACGACGGGATGCAAGACTCCCTGCGTCAAGGTCAAGATGTAGGGCGGGATTCAATAGATAGTCAATCCGGGAGGAGGCCTCAGGCCTCCTCCTTTTTTTGTCCCGGGTTACCCGGCCAGCAGGTAGCGGACGAGCAGGTAGATGCTCGCCAGGACTACAGAAAGGATCATAAGGGGGAATCCGTAGCGGAAATAGTTGCGGAAGTTGAGCGGGCTCCTCGTCTTCTCGCTGAATCCCGCGATCACGACATTCGCCGAAGCGCCGACGAGCGTTCCGTTCCCTCCGAGGCAGGCTCCCAGGGCGAGGCTCCACCAGAGTGGCATTGCCTGTTTCATCTGCCAGACCTGATACGCCGCTTCGTCCAGACCCTCGGTATTCGGGAAGAGGGCCGCGCTTATCCTCATCATCAGGGGGATCATCGCAGCAACGAACGGGATGTTATCGAGGAAGGCCGATGCGATAGCCGAGAGCCAGAGGATGCAGAGGCACAGCAGGGTGAGGTTGCTCGTCATGGCGAGGATCCTGCCCGCGAGGAACTCGAGGACTCCTGTTTTCTCGAGGCCGCCGACCAGCACGAAGAGTCCCATGAAGAAGAAGAGGGTTGTCCACTCCACCTCGCCGAGTCTCTTCTCGATGTCCGTCCCGCTCCATATCAGCAGCGCCCCGCCGCCGGCCAGCGCTATCGTCGCCGGCTTCAGCCCGAGCCATCCGTGAAGGAGGAATCCCGCTACCGTGATACCCAGGACGATCAGGCTGCGGCGAAGCAGGACCGGGTCCTTTATTACCTTCGTTTCATCCATTCCCGCGATCGTCTCGCGTATCGCGGCGTTTCCAGCGGTCAGTTGTTTTCTGAATATCACCTTGAGTAGAAGAAGTGTTACGACGAGCACCACTATCGAGATCGGGCCGAGATGAATCACGAAATCGAGGAAGGAGAGACCGGTCGCTGAGCCTATAAGTATATTCGGCGGGTCGCCGATCAGCGTTGCGGTGCCGCCGATGTTCGCGGCAAGTATCTCGGCAACGAGAAAGGGGAAGGGTGTGATATCGAGCATCTCGGCGATAAGTATTGTAATGGGAGCGATCAGGAGCACCGTCGTGACGTTGTCGAGAAGGGCCGAGGCTATGGCTGTGAAAATTGAGAACCAGAGCAGTATCTTCCAGGCGTTTCCGCCCGACTTCTTCGCGATCGTGATGGCGAACCAGCTGAAGACACCCGTTTCCTTCAGGACGCTTATCAGGAGCATCATGCCTGTAAGGAGGCCTATCGTGTTGAAGTCGATGAAATGGAAGGCTTCAGACTGCGTGATTATATGGAAGACGATGAGAACCACGCCTCCCATGAGGGCTATCTTCGTCCTGTGTATCTTCTCGGAGATGATAAAAAAGTAGGCAAGGATGAAGACAGAGATCGCTGCTATAGTTCCGGGCGCCACTACCTGCCTTCCATGTCGTAGATCGCCCGGCAGACATCACCGAGGCTTATCATTCCGACCAGCTTCTGACCACTGATCACCGGTATTCTCTGGAGTCCCAGCTTGTGGAGCGCCGCCGCGGCTTTCATCACGCTTTCCGTTTCCTCGAGGGGTGTGATGTCCTCACGCATGAGGTCCTCGGCGACAAGCAGTCTTTCCTCGATGGAAAAGCTGCTTCGCTCGAGTGCCCCGAAATCATGCAGGAAATCGACGCTTCTTATCAGGTCGATATAGTCGGGAAGAAATATCAGGATGAAATCGTCTATCGTGATGATGCCGGAAAGGGTGCCGTCCTCATTGGAAACGGGAAGGACAGATTCTCCCGTCTCGAAGAACAGCCGTGCGATCTCACGCATAGGAGTATGAGGAGCGACGTTCCGGAAGTCCCTCTTCATATATTTACTGATCTCCATGAGCGCTCTCCCCGGCAAGGGGCTGTTACAGGTATTTTTTCTCGGCCGATTCCACGAATGAGAGAAATTCCTTAACGTCGCTGCAGGCCCTCAGTCCTGTCCTCACTTCTTCGTGCTTGATCAGGCGGGAGATCCCGGCGAGCGCCTGAATATGCGGCCCGCAACGGTCTTTCGCCGATACCATGATGAAGAAGAGGTGCGATTTTTCCCCTTCGACAGATTCGAAATCTATCCCTTCGCGGGAGAGCCCGAAGGCTACGTGGAGCTTGTCGACGGCGGAGGTCTTGGCGTGAGGCACTGCGAGTCCCATCCCTATCCCCGTGCTGGCTTTCGCCTCACGATTGCGGATCGCCTCGAGGATAGTACCCCGGTCCTTCAGGCGATAGGCCGAGCAGAGGAGATCAACGAGTTCCTCGATCGCCTCGTCCTTCCCGGTCGATTTCATCCCCATCAGGATAGCCGATTTCTTTATCTCTGAAGAAAGCTTCATCACATTTCCCGGTGCGCGTCCGGGGCCTCTTCCCCGGAAGCCGTAAAAGTAGCCGGTGGTGACCGCAAAGTCAACGCCTTACCAGATCGCGACACCGGCTGTGACGTAGAAGTACATCCCGCTGTAGCTGAGTACTACCGGTGCGCCATTTCCTATGTATTCCGGAATGTCGCCGAACTTGTCCTCGAACTCGTCGATCTTGAGGTTCCGGTATCCGAGAGTGAATCCGATCTGAACCGGATTGAGGAAATTAGTATTTATTTCCCCGTAGAGATCCCATCCGTATCCGTTTGACTTGTACTCGGTGTAAGTACCGCTCTGGTCGGTGCCCAGGGCGACTTTGCCGAATATCCCTTTGAGTCCGGCATTGAAGTCGATGACCTTCGGGATCCTGTAGATATGTACCGTACCGCCGAGTGAGAGGATATCCGCCGGCATCGTGTATGAGACATACGACGCTGAACCTATCGGCATATTCTGTTCGGCCCATAAATGCTCGTATCCCACGGTCGCGGCGACACGGGCGAACACCCAGATCCTTCCCTCCAGCATGACATTGATGCCGCTTGTAAAGTCGTCGAAAACGAGGCTGTTGGCCTCGCGCACGGCCTGCATGTTGTCGTTGAACTCTCCCATCGAGAAGTATCCGACACCGACGCCGCCCTTGACCTCGAATCCCAGCGGCAATGCCGCTGCTGCCGATGGGACCAGTACTGCAGCCGCAAGTACCGCGATCAATAATCTCTTCATCCGGGACCCCTTTCCTCGAGATACCTTTCCAGTCTGTCCATACCTTCTTTTATATTCTCCAGCGAGTTCGCGTATGATATCCGCAGGTGGCCTTCGCCTCTTTCCCCGAAATCGATGCCGGGAGTCAAGGCCACTCCGGCCTTCTCGAGGATATCGAACGCCAGGCGGAACGAATCGGGATCGATATGATCGGTCCTTACAAATATATAAAATGCTCCCTTCGGCTCGACTGCGTACTCAAGCCCCAGAGCGGGGAGTTTCTCGAGCAGGTAACGTCTCCTGCTGTCGTATTTTTCTATCATCTCGGGGATCTCGGGATGTTCTCTGTCGAGAGCCGTAATTGCGGCCTTCTGAACGAACGAGTTGGGTGATATGAAGAAATTCTGCTGGAGTATCTGCATCTGCCGGATCCTGTCCTCGGGCATTATGACGTATCCGAGCCTCCAGCCCGTCATGGCGAAAAGTTTCGAGAAACCGTTCAGCACCCACGCGTTTTTCGTGAACTCGAGTGCGCTGTGCTCCTTGTCACCGTAAACGAGTCCGTGATAGATCTCGTCGCTGATGACCGGCGGGCCGAGCCCGCATATCTCCTCGAGATCGCCGGGCGCGATGAGCGTTCCCATAGGGTTTGCCGGCGAGTTGATCATGATCGCCCTGGTGCCGGGGCCGATCGCCGCCCTGACGTCGTCCGGCCTCAGCTGAAAACCATCCTCCTCCCTCGTGGCGATGAACCGGGGAGTACCGCCGAGATAATTGATGAAATTCGGGTAGCATGGATAACACGGGTTGCCGAGGATTATTTCGTCGCCTGATCCATCGACCATGCATGAGAGTACGAGGAGAAGGGCGGGGGAGACGCCCATGGTGACGAGGACCTGTGAGGGAGCCACACCGCAGTCGTATCGTCTGTTATACCAGCGGGCCACCGCGTCGCGAAGCTCGGGTATCCCCCTGCTGTCCGTGTAGTGAGTGTCACCGCTCTCGAGAGATCTTTTCGCGGCTTCGATGACGGCGGCAGGAGTGTCGAAATCGGGCTCGCCGATCTCCATGTGGATTATCGACCTGCCCTCGCGTTCGAGTTCGAGGGCACGCTCGAGAACTTCCATCACGATAAACGGTTTTATCTCTCCGCACGCTCTGCCGGCCATCGGCGCGGTCCTTTCATCTTCAGACTACACTGGAGAATACATCCTCCACTATGATAAAGTCAAACATATCACGGATATGAAAGGAGCTCGACATGCCAGTATGTTCTGTCAGCGTCGTGCCCGTTGGAACGGGTTCGACGGGCGTCAGCCCCTATGTCGCCAGATGTCACGAGATCCTTGCCGGCCTGCCGGGGATCAAGTACAGGCTGACACCGATGTCCACGGTGATAGAGGGCGATCTCGAGACGATCCTGGCCACAGTAGCCAGGCTTCACGATGTGCCGTTCGAGGAGGGCGCAATGAGGGTGCTGACCACGATCATAATCGACGATCGCCGCGACAAGGAACTCACGATGGACGGGAAGATCTCTTCAGTCGAGGAGAAGCTGGACTGATAGTGCCGGTCAGAGGCGGACCATCATCGCGATCGTCCAGTTGCGTCCGGTCCTGCCCCCGTCGCGCCTGTACGAGAAGAGTGAGCTGTCGCATGCCGTGCATAGACCGGAGTCGAAGAAGTTGGCTGGCTTTACACCGGCCCGCTCCGTCCTGGTCCGAATGAAGCCGGGCAGGTCGAGGTGCCAGGTCTTC
>DAOVNN010000360.1 GCA_030630165.1 Candidatus Krumholzibacteriota bacterium | reverse complement strand
GGGGAAGAGGATTCCCGCAAGGGATTCTGGCACTCAGCGGCCGAAGGTCTTGCCGAGATACGTGGCAACAGTTCGCTTACCGCCCCCCTCGGCGTACAGGCCCTTATCTTTTTCGGCGCCGGCGGATTCTCCGTCCTCGCAGTAGTATTCATCGGAGAAGTCTCGGATACGGGCAGTTCTATGGGCCTCGCCGCCGCGGGCCTTTCCATAGGAGCCGGGATGGCTGCCGGCTCGATCCTGGCCCACCGGGTCGGACATATGGCCGGGCGTAAGATGGAAATCGTCCTTTTCCTCCTGTTCGCTCCTTCAGCAGCGGTAGTGGCGTTATCTTCCTCCCTCGTCCTCATATGCGCCGGCATGTTCACAGCCGGCATGGCGGCGACACCCCTCTTCGTGATCTCTGAGTCCCAGCTTCAGGAGAGGATACCTCCCGCTCTGCGTGGCCGCGTCTTCTCGCTGAGGGAGGTCCTGACCAGGAGTCTCTTTCTCGCTTCATCGTTTTTGATGAGTTTTCTGGGCAGAGTTGCCGGTAAAGGGGTCATACTGGTCCTGCTTGGCCTTTTTCTTGCAATCTTCGGAGTGATCCGGGTCATCTGTTCCGGGTCCGGCATGACTGATAACGATAACTGACGGGAGCTGTAATGGAGATCACCGAGAAGATCCTGAGGGAAGTCTTTCACCGCCTTGTAAATATGGAGCCCGAGGACGACGTTTTCGAGCGACTCAACGGCGTTATAAACGGGATGATGGACAAGTTCCAGGATACCTTCGATCTCGACACTGTCCAGAGGCAGAACACTTTCCGGGCTATAATATGCTCGATGTTCGTGCATGGCTGGGGCATCGGGATGCATCCATTCAACAATCCCGACAGGAACCTCGACGAAAGGCCGATAGAGGTCCGCGTCAGCAAGGACATCCTCATCCCGATGGAAAACATCAAGGCCATCCGCTATGTCAAGAAGGATGAAGAGGGCCGCGTAAAGAAGGTCCTGTTCGAGCCCGATCAGAACGAACGCATCCGCGGGCAGATAGACAATCTCCTCGACAAGATCGCGACTGAGAAATGGGGAGAGAAGTAACGGCGGCCGGAGACGGTCAGTCGTTGAGCTTCTCGAGCTCGATCAGCCTTCCGCCTTTTTTGAATTCAACGGAATCCATAAGCTCCTTGAGCATGAAGATACCCCTGCCGGAGCCCTTGTAGATATTCTCCTGCTCGGTAGGATCGGATACTTCCTCGGGGATGAATCCCTCACCCTGATCCTCGATCTGTATCCGTATACGACTGCTGCTGATGTAGATGCGGACATGCACCTTGAGGTCCTCGCTTGATCTGTTTCCATGGACGATCGCGTTGCTCAGGGCCTCGTCAACGACCATGGGCAGGTTTACGCGGCTCTCCTCGGGAGGAAAACCGAACTCGGCAGAGAGAAAGGATATGAGGCGGTTTACTCCAAGAATCCGCGAGAGTTTGCTCGGAACGAGAAAGTCGAGTCTTACCTGGCCTTCCTTGATCAGCTCGTTGTTGCGGGGAAAGGGGATCCCCCGGTCTGCGCTGCTACGCAGAACACCCTGCAGATCCGACCTGTTGAATGGCGGAGAGATAATACCGTCTACTCCCATCGAGATGTATGTGAGGTAGGCCCTCTCGTCGCACTCGCCGGTAACGATATATAGTAATGAATCGATCATCGTGAGCCGCAGCTGTCTCGTTTTTGCGGGGTCGAGCTTGCCTGAGGGGAGAAAGAGAAGGAGATTGGGGCTGCTGCCATCCTTTACCGACTGCAGACCCTTGAGGAATCGGGGAAAGGTCTTGTATACCTTTACCTCGACATCCTCTGAGAGGCGTGCCTCGCCAAAGAACTGATCATACAGCGCGGGCTGCAGATTGAGGATATACAACGAAAAATTATTCACATCCGCCCGGGTATCGTTAGAATACCTGTTGCCCGTCGGCGAGTATATCATTCAGGGCAGTACGGAAATACTCACTCGACTCGGTCACTTCAGAACCGATCTTCGCCTTGTAGGCCTCCCAGGCCTTCTTTATCTCGGGACCCAGCACAGTTATCAGATCACCGTCGGCGAGGCCGCGGTCCCTCTTCTCCTGATTGTACACGACGATGTCGCTGACAAAGACACGCGCGAGTCTTTTGGATCTCTCGCGTTTCTTCTTCATCTCTGGCGTCTCCTCCACTGTCTGTTCCGCGGCAGTCTGCGCCGTGGCAGCGGCCGCCTCGTTGCCTGAAATCTCTACCTCTGCATCCATGGCGGCAGGTTCAAGCTCCGCCATAACAGCAGCTGCCCTGTTCTGCTCAGAGGCGCTCCAGCCTCCCGAAGGCGTCTCGGCCAGAGGTGCGCCCGTCGCGAAACCGTTTGTCGTGATCTCGATACCGGGGTCGATAGCTACCGGTGGCGGGGTGAGTCTCCATACGAACCGGCACTTTGGGCACCTGACCCTGAATCCCGCTGTGGGCACCTTCTCGTCCCCGAGCTTATATTTCGTCTGGCATCCGTCACAGGTGACGATCATTTGGACCGATCCTCCATCCCTCGCACCGAGCCGGCCGTTCAATCGATCCGTCAGAGCCCGAGTTCCTTCGATATCGACCTCATCGCGACGAGTGATATCTCGAGAAATTCGTGCAGATCAAGACCCAGCTCGCTACAACTTGCAATCGCCTCACGGTTTGCGCCTGCGGCAAACCTCTTTTCCTTG
>DAOVNN010000240.1 GCA_030630165.1 Candidatus Krumholzibacteriota bacterium | reverse complement strand
GATATTACCCGGCAGGGGATGACACTCTATCCGGACGATGCTGACTATATTTTCGACAATCAGGCCCTACTTGCTTCTCTGGACCGCCCGGACGAAGCGCTGGAAGCGGCCCGCGACCTGGTGAAGCGCTTTCCGGAGAATCCCAATCACTGGGATGAACTGGCAGTGCGTTTCATCCAGGCCGGCCTCCTTGACAGCGCGGAAGTGGCAATAAAGAAGACGCTCGAGCTCAACCCCGAGCTGAAGCACCCGTTGTTTCGCCTCGCCGACCTTGCGTATTTTCGCGGCGATCTCAAGGGCGCCATCGAAAAACACGAGCAATTGCTTGAACAGTTCTCCTGGCGAGGCTATCTGATGTTCGTATATCGCGAAGCCGGTCGATACGAGGGTGTGCTTGAGCTTTTCGATGGGGCGGGGCGCACGCCGACCGACCCTGTTAACCGCCTTGTCCGCCAGATGTCCCGGAGCAGGTTGCTGCTGTCGACCGGCCGGGCAGAGGAAGTATTGCGATGGACAGACACGGTTATGGAAGAGTTGGTAGAAGGTGGAGAAACGATCGACAACCCGCTACTTGCTGGAATGGTCCGGAAGAACATACCCAATTTCCGTGTCCAGGCCCTGGCGGAGATGGACTCGCTGGAGGCGGCTCGGGCAATAGCCTCGGACCTGATCGATATGGTGCCCGAGTTCGGCAATCTGCTCCGGATCTATGCCCTTAGAGTGAATGCCCGGATCGCTCTTAAGGAGGGAGACCCGGCCGCGGCCCTTTCGGCGATCGATCAGTTGAGGCAGGAGGGATTCGCTGGCGACATAAATGCGCTCTTCAACAACCGCGAAATGCGGGCCGAGGCATACAGGCTGGCGGGGCGCCTGGAGGATGCGGTGGCTGTACACAAGGAGCTGCTGCGGGTCTGGGGCGGCCACGCGGTGTCGCACTACCATCTTGGTCTGATCTACGAAGAGATGGGACGTCCTCACGATGCGGAGCGCGAGTTCACAAGGTTTCTCGAGATGTGGGACAAGGCCGATGAGGGCCTGCCGCAGCTCGTGGATGCACGAAGCAGACTTGCGGCACTGACAAAGACAACACCCTGAGATCGCAGATTCCCGCACTGCGCTTCCCTAGCTTGTATTTTTTCAAATATTCAATAAATATAATATACTTATAATAGAAACAGGCACAGCGGACTCTTCCAGCATCAAATCAGATAGAGCAGGCAGAAAGTACGTGCATGATCTCATGGAAGCGTTCGTGCTTCTTTTCGGCTCGATCTCGGGAGGTGGATCATATGTCCCGGCCAATCAAGGGTCTCTTCGCTCTTCTGGTCCTGTTCATCTTCTCAGCGCTTGGTCTCAGTTCCTGCGGCGAAGACTGTGGGGTATGCCCGCAGCAGCCTGTCACGCAGGACATAGTGGTGCCCGCTGACGAATATGGAGAATTCTGCCCCGTGTATCATTCCGGAACCGGAGATTATGATTTTGAAGGAAATGGTCCAGACGTATTTTTTGAAGTCGAGGTGTATGTGACGGGCGATTCGCTGATGTTCAATTTCTTCGTTGATGCCATTGAGACGCAGGCTGACTGGACGAGAGGGGCGGGCAGATGGGACGAGCTGATCTATCAGGCGCCGGAGGGGTGGAGGATCTCAGCGGTCGATACGCCGATCGCCGAGAACAGGTCATATACAGATACCAATCATGAGATGGATTTCATCCATTGCGGAGACTTCAAGTTCCGGGGTTATGGGGACCGCGACGGGGATGACATAGGTGCCAGCGGCTGCGTCAGTACCTGGTACTGGGTATGGATAAGAGACATCAACGTCGAGATAACCAGGGAAGAGTGAGCCCCGCTAGAAGCGCTCTTCGATAACATCGCTCCACAGGCATCCGCCTGCTTCGCCAGCGGTGCACGAATGGTACCCGATGCAGGATATCATGTCACACAGGTCGATCCCGCGCACCATGGGGCCCGGACAGCAGTATGACCAGCATCCGTTCCCCTCGCATTTCATCCACTCCGGACTGTCTTCGTCGAGTGAGAGGCGGACCAGGTTTTCCCAGGTGAACATCTTTTTCCACTCGGCATACGGGCCGGGCTTGCGCCAGTCCTCGAAGTAGCAGCAGGCACCCATGCCCCCTCCTCCGCCCGTCTTATGGTAGCTGCCGTGCTGGGTCCCGCCCACGAAGACGACTGGATGGCCGCCGTAAAGCTGCTGAAGCTCGGAATTGTCTGCCAGTATCGTATACTGTCCGCCGTGCTGAAAGTACAGTACGCGGGCAAGCTCACCTTTCTCGATCTTGACGGCTATCCTTTCCCAGTCGGCGGGATGCTCGCCTGAGCCCCAGCCGCAGTCGCATTGATAGCCGTAGAACCACCAGTAGATGACGTATTCCCCTTCGTCGCACGCCGAATACTGATAATATGTCGGAATTTCCCCGAGAAAGACGGATAGATAATCCATATTCTCGATGATGCACTCGGGCTCGCATCCGTTTTCGTATGGAAAAGTCTTTCTTACCTCGAAGTACCATCCCGCGTCCATCGGGAAGCACCGGTGGCTCGTCTCGCCCTGCTCCTTATCGAAGACGAGCAGGGGGGCGAATTTCTTCGCTACCTCGAGCTCGTAGGCGAGATTGTCCTTTGGGGGGCTTATCACCGTTTCATCCTCGCTGCAGGATATTGCGAGAATTGCTGTAAAGAACAGGAAGGTATGTACACATTTCATGGCAGCCCCTCCAATTCGAAGGCCATGATCCGAATATGCAGTGTATCTATATTATATTTCGAATCGAATACCGGTGCAGGGGATCTTCATGAACAACCTGATGTTCCTGAAAGCCGATACCCTAGCTGTCTACGCCTTTACGGACATTAAGAGCGATGCCCTTGTGCAGTCGATGCTGGGATATTTCGAGCAGCAGCTGAAGAAGTGACCGGGGATCAGGCTGTCTCGTGGACGACGCCGAAGCTATTTGTCAATCCGCATGTCTTATGGAACCTGCGGATTGAATATGCTCCCGGTCTGTAGTATAATGGCCCCGGAAAGTACCCCGCCTGAAAATCAGGAAGGCAGGTTGTCATGCGAATGGTCATCCGTGTTCTGATCCTTTCGTCGGCAGTTCTTGCAATAGCGCGTCCGCTCCACGCAGTTCACTGGGCCTGGGATGGAGTGCCTGTATGTGTCTACAACTCGACCAAGACGGGTCAGAAGATCGCTCCCGACGGATCGGGCGGGGCGTTCGTTGTCTGGGCGGAAAGACGTTTCGGAAACGACGACATATTCATCCAGCGGATCGATTCGGCCGGAACAGTCTTGTGGGCCGCGGACGGTGTCCCGGCGACAACGTCCACGTTGAATGACGGCACGCCTCGAGTGATATCCGATGGGGCGGGAGGAGCCATAGTCGCCTGGGGGGGAAGCGACAGGGTGATGGCGCAGAGACTGGATCCCGCAGGAAATCGGCTTTGGACTGACGAGGGTGTGCTGCTCGCCGACGCGGGGGTCTACGCCGGAAACCCCTATCTTGTCAGTGACGGGAAAGGCGGCGCGATCATCGCGTGGATCGTCAGGTTCGGGAATTATGATATCTACGCCCAGAGGGTCCGCGGGGACGGCGTGCCGCTGTGGGGCTCAGACGGCATCCCGGTCTGTACCGACGGGGCGAACCAGTGGGTCCCCATAACCGTTGTCGACGGATGCGGCGGTGCGATTATTGTCTGGAGCGATGAACGTCCGGCAATGAGAAACGACATATACGCTCAGCGTGTCGATTCGACGGGTGTGTGCCTGTGGGCCGCCGACGGGATCCCCGTCGCCAGCGAGTATAATAACGAGGATCAGCACGACGCAGTTTCCGATATGGCCGGTGGGGCGATCGTGTGCTGGCACTGGGGCGACGGATCGCAGCCGTCGAGGGACGTGTACGCCCAGAGGATAGACGGCTCGGGCGCCCGGCTCTGGGACGTCCACGGAGTCGAGGTCTGCGCCGACACGATGGGCCAGGAAAGGCCGAGGCTCGCCACCGACGGCTCGGGCGGAGCGATTATCGCCTGGTACGATTATCGCGACTGTCCCTGGAACTACTATTCCGACATCTATGCGCAGAAGCTCTCGGCCGGCGGAGCGCTCCAGTGGGCCGTGGGCGGAGTGCCGGTATGCACGCAGGAACACAAGCAGGTCACCGTCGAGATAGCGCCGAACGGCACGGGCGGTGCCGCCCTTGTCTGGATGGACTGCCGGTTCCCTGACAGGGGTGATTACTGCGTTTACGGTGATATCATCGATGGGGATGGCAACTGCCTCTGGGGTTCGAACGGTTTTCCCGTATGCATCAACGGGGAGATGCAGCAGTCACCGGTCGTTGCCACTGACGGATGCGGGGGAGGCATCTTCGTATGGAACGACAAGCGGGGACCGGGAATGAATATCTACGCCCAGCGGCTGAACCTGTACTTCAGTCCTGCGACCGGTGATGAGCCGCCCGTGGCAGTGCAGGCCTACCTCGCGCAGAACTTCCCCAATCCGTTCAATCCCATCACTGACATCGGGTTCGGGATAAAAGAGTCCGGGCATATATCAATCCGGATCTATGACGCTGCCGGACGACTCGTAACGACTCTTGTTGATGAATCGAGACTCGCAGGCAGATATACCACTGAGTGGAACGGCCAGAACTCTGATGGATCATCAGTGGCCAGCGGCATTTACTTCTACCGCCTCGTCGCCGGTGAGTTCGTGCAGACAAAGAAGCTGGTGCTGCTGCGGTGATGCTTCGATGATGCCCGGGTCAGGCCCCGGACACGAAAGATAGCCCATTCAGCAAAAG
>DAOVNN010000144.1 GCA_030630165.1 Candidatus Krumholzibacteriota bacterium | reverse complement strand
TCTGGGATGTTTACGCCCAGCGGTTCGACAGCGAGGGCAACATCCTGTGGGACGCCGGGGGCGTGAACATATCCCAGCTCGGCAGCAGCCAGTCTTCTCCCGTTCTCGTCACGGACGGAAGCGGCGGAGCGATAATCGTATACAAGAACAACCGCACCGGAGACTATAACATCACTGCGCAGAGGATCCACCCCGACGGCACACTGGCCTGGGCCGCGGGCGGCCTGACCGTCTGCGGCGCCTCTGATGTCCAGAGCTATTTCTGTATCGTCTCCGACGACGTCGGCGGGGTGATAGTCGCGTAGCAGGATTTCCGTTCCGGAGTGCGCATGGACATCTACGCCGCCAGGATAAATTCGACGGGAAGCATGCCCTGGACATATAACGGGGTCCCCGTCTGCACGGCGGCGGATTACCAGCAGTATCTGGATATAACGACCGACGGCAGCTCCGGGGCGATAATCACATGGCAGGATTTTCGATCAGGGGACAACGACATATACGCGCAGAAGATCAATTTTATGGGCAGCTGCACATGGACCAACAATGGAAACGCGGTTATCAACGATACCGGCAACCAGGCCACGCCCAGCATCATATCCGACATGAACGGAGGAGCGATCATCGCCTGGACGGATGGCATAACCAGCACCAGGGATATCCGGGCGGAAAGGATGCTCAGTGACGGAACCCGGGCATGGGATCCGGATGTCGGAGTCGCGGTATGCACCGCTGACGAGACCCAGATGACCCCATACATGGTATCCGACGGCGCGGGCGGCGCAATCATAGCGTGGATGGATTACCGCACTGGAAACGCGGATATATACGCCCAGCACATCGATTTCGCCGGCGGGACAGACTGGCCCACCGACGGCATATACATCTGCTACGACGCGGGCTTACAGAATTACCACCAAATCGTGTCGGACGGCTGCGGGGGAGCGATAATACTGTGGACCGACTGGAGGTACATGAGCAACAACGAGATCTTCGGCCAGCACATCGACGCGGGCGGGACCACGCACTGGTTCGTGAACGGGGAGAACCTCACCTCCTACCCCGCCGACCAGCAGGAAGTGAAAGCGATCGCCACAGGCAACGGCGGGATAATCGCCGCCTGGTGGGACGAGAGGGATATGAGCAATCCCTACAAGATCTACGCCCAGAAGTTCGACAGGTACGGGTACCGGGGCGGCCCGGCGCCTGTGATCACCGACGCCAGCGATGTCCCGATGGACCAGGGCGGCCAGGTGCTGCTGACCTGGGCGCCCATACGGATGGACGTGCATCCGGAGGAGCTTGTCACTCACTACACCGTGTGGCGGAGCGTATCGGCGCCGGAGGCGATGGCGCTGATGGAGGACGGCGGCCTGGAGACGGGATCCGGCACAGTCGTGGCTTCTCCCGGCGAGATAGGCCTCGATTTCGAGGGGTCCGCGTACCGGACCGACATCCAGTTCGGTGCTGCCGCCACATGGGAGTGGGTCGCAAGCGTCGATGCCAATTACTGGGAGGAATACGCCTACGCCTGTGGGACCCTGTATGACCAAATCGAAGGCATATGGGATGGCACGCATTTCTTTGTTGTAACCGCGAACACGGCCGATCCGTTCATGTTCTGGAACTCTGAGCCCGCCTACGCATACTCGGTCGACAACCTCTGCCCCTGCACGCCTCTCGGGCTGGCGGGCGCTGTGTCGTTCACGCCGGCAGGGCTCGAGCTGACGTGGGATCCCAACAGCGAGGCCGATCTCGGCGGCTACAACATCTACCGCGGCACCGACCCGGCATTCGAGCCGTCCTCGGACAACATGATCGCTTCGACCTGCGACACGGCAGCCTTCGACGGCGAGTGGTCGTCTGAAGAGGGATTCTGCTACAAGGTCGCCGCGTTCGACATCCACGGGAACGAGTGCGGGTACGCCCTGCTCTGCTCGGACCAGGTGACCGGCGACGATCCGATGCCGGTGCCAGACGCGACATTCCTCACGCAGAACTATCCCAACCCGTTCAATCCGAACACTACTATCGCGTTCGGGCTGAAAACTGGGGGATTTGTGAACCTCAGTATCTATGATGCAGCGGGAAGACTGGTGGCGACCCTGATCGACGAATCGAGGCCGGCTGGTCCATACGCCACCGTATGGAACGGAAATGACCGGAACGGCAATCCCACCGCCAGCGGGGTCTATTTCTACCGGCTTACGGCAGGGACATTTATCGAGACGAAGAAAATGATCCTGCTGAAATAGAACGTGTCTCCATTGCGAGAAGCTTATTTTAGATAAGCGCTGAAATTAAAATAGCGGGGAATCGTATTTCAGGATACGGTCACTGGACAATTTCTATTTAATACGGTCGGCTCCAAACTGAGCTCCAAACTGTCAACGCCTTTACTTTCTATAACTTCTGTGATACAATGCGCTCTCACCAACTATTTCAAGGCATAAAGGGAAGTGGCACGGCTATACTCCCATTGCGCTTCACCGCTCTGATTTCCCTTTGTTTATATAAATCGTTTCATATCTGAAGTGATCTCTTCACAAGGAGGAATGGTCGTGAGCAAGGTCATGAGAGTCTGGTTCCTGTTACTGCTCTGTTCCCTCATCATCGCGGCGCCGCCGCTCCGGGCTTTATGGATCGATGATGGAGTCCCCCTCTGCACGGCTCCGGGAGATCAGACCTATCCCTATATAACATCCGATGGAGCGTCAGGGGCTATAGTAACCTGGCCGGACTATCGCAACGGCAACTACGACATCTATGCCCAGCGGATAGACGTCTCGGGAACGGCCCTGTGGACCGCGGATGGAGTCCCCCTCTGCACGGCTACGGGGGACCAGGAGTATTGCCATATAACATCCGATGGAGCGGGCGGAGCGATAGTAACCTGGCCAGACTATCGCAGCGGCAACTATGACATCTATGCCCAGCGGATAGACGCTTCGGGAACGGTCCAGTGGACAGCTGATGGAATACCACTCTGCACGGCTACGGGGGATCAGGAGAATTGCCATATAACATCCGATGGAGCGGGCGGGGCGATCATATCGTGGCAGGACACACGCAATGGCAACTATGACATCTATGCCCAGCGCGTAAATGCTTCTGGAACGGTCCAGTGGACCGCGGATGGAGTGCCCCTGTGCACGGCATCAATGACTCAGCGGGATCCCCGGATCATATCCGATGGAGCCGGCGGGGCGATCGTAACGTGGGATGACTTCCGCACCCTGGTTTACTGTGACATCTATGCCCAACGGGTAAATGCCTCGGGAACGGTCCAGTGGACAGCAGACGGAGTGCTCCTCTGCGCGGCAGCAGGACAACAGTACAACCCCCAGGTAACATCCGATGGAACGGGCGGGGCGATCGTGACGTGGGAGGACAATCGCAGCGGCAGCTATGACATCTATGCCCAGCTTATAGACGCCTCCGGATCGGTCCAGTGGACAGCGGATGGAGCACCTCTCTGCACAGCAACAGGGGATCAGCACTATCCGCAGATAATATCCGATGGATCAGGCGGGGCGATCATGACGTGGCAGGATTCCCGCAACAGCAACTATGACATCTATGCCCAGCGCGTAAATGCTTCAGGAACGGTCCAGTGGACCGCAGATGGAGTGCCTCTCTGCACACAAACAGGGATGCAGTACTATCCTATGTTAACAGCCGATGGATCAGGCGGGGCGATCACGACATGGCGAGATTCTCGTAACAGTAACAATCACATTTATACGCAGCGCATAAACGCCGCGGGAACGGTTCAGTGGACTACAGATGGGGTCCCCCTCAGCATGGCAGCAGGGTTTCAGTTATATCCGCAGATAACATCCGATGGAGCAGGCGGGGCGATCATAACGTGGCAAGACGAACGCAGCGGCAACTGGGACATCTATGCCCATCAGATAGATTCGCAGGGAAACACAGACGATCTACTGCCTGATATCTACTCAGTCAACGATGTTCCCGGCGATGAGGGCGGCTACGTGAATCTGACATGGGAAGCCTCCCCAGTTGACTACTATCTGGGTGAGATCACGGAGTATACGGTATGGCGGGCGTTGGAAGCATCGGCGGCAGCAACCTGGCTTTCAAACGGCGGCACAATCGTTTCGAGCCCGGCGGCAGCGCTGGAAACCTCGCCGACAGGGACTGAGAGACCGATCCTTCGGCACGCTTCCCTGAACGGGGAGATGTTCTTCTGGGAATTAATCGCTTCTCAGGCCGGTTACCGCCTCGAAGGTTATGCCAAAATCGTACCGACGGCATTTGACTCGACAGCAGTCTGTGACGACTATCACTATTTCCAGATCATCGCCCACACATCCGACCCCTCGATCTACCATGTCTCTGATCCAGACAGTGGATACTCGGTCGACAATCTCAGCCCCTGCCCTCCCCTCGCTTTTGCAGGCGAACAGATCTACACACCTGAAGGGCTCGCGCTCACCTGGGAACCAGGCAGCGAACCGGACCTTGGATGCTACCGGGTCTATCGGGGGACAGATCAGTCGTTCGTACCGGGAACAGGGAACCTGCTCATCGAACTGGAGAACGCCGAGCACTTCGACGACACATGGTCCTGGGACGCCGGATATTATTACAAGCTCTCCGCGGTAGACGTCCACGGCAACGAGAGCGGCTTTGCGCTGCTCGCTCCGGGCGTGGTCACAGGAAACGATCCGGTCGAATCCCCGACAGCGACATACCTCACACAGAACTACCCCAACCCTTTCAATCCACAGACGACGATCGCGTTCGGGATAAAAGAGAACGGGCATGTCTCGCTGAGGATCTATGACGCAGCCGGGCGGCTGGTAGCGACACTTGTAGATGAGGCGCTGCCAGCGGGGCACTACAGCGAATCCTGGAACGGCCTGGCCCATGACGGAAACAGGGCCTCGTCAGGCGTTTACTTCTGCCGCCTCAGTACGAAGACGTTCACAGAGAACAGGAAGATGATCCTGCTGAGATGACCTTTATCGTTCCGGTCAGAATCAGTAACTGAAATTTGCAATTTTTACTTGGCTATTCCATAATGTCATGCAATATGGAATTATGTATTCCAGATTGATAAAGCCTCCGGCGAAGAAAAGTTTCTTCCTTTTCGGCCCGAGAGGGACAGGAAAGACCACATGGGTAAGATCGGCATTCCCTGATGCAGTCTACATCGACCTGCTGGAAGCGGAGCTGTTCAACGAACTGACTGCGAATCCGCAGCGCCTTGGCAACCTCATTCCTTCCGGGTTCAATGACTGGATCATCATCGACGAGGTCCAGAGGGTCCCCGAGCTTCTCAATGAAGTACATCGTCTGATTGAATCAAGGAAATTCCGTTTCGTGTTGACCGGATCGAGCGCGAGGAAACTCAGGCGAAAAGGGACTAATCTTCTCGCCGGCAGAGCATTGACATTCTCGATGCATCCTCTTTCGGCACAGGAACTGGGCGCGGATTTCAGGCTCGAACATTCGCTGCGATTCGGACAATTGCCCGCTGTTTACAGTGAAGAGGATCCTGGAAAATACCTCGAGGCATATGTCATGACATATCTTGAAGAAGAGATCCGGCAGGAAGGATTGACAAGAAACCTGTCGGCATTCGCAAGGTTTCTCGAAGCGGCGAGTTTCTCACAGGGATCCGTCCTTAATATTTCAAATATCGCTCGTGAATGCCACATCGAGAGAAAGACAGTCGAGAACTATTTCTCAGTCATCGAGGACCTCATGATCGCATACAGGATTCCCGTTTTCTCCAGGAGAGCCAAACGGCGACTCACGCAGCATCCAAAATTCTATTTCTTCGATACCGGCATCTACCGGACCATTCGCCCGATGGGGCCACTCGATTCCCCCGACGAGGTCGAAGGGATCGCTCTGGAGACCCTTATTCTGCAGGAGATGATAGCACTCAACCATTCGCTCGCCTCTGGATACCAGCTGTTCTACTGGCAGACATCCAGCGGTCATGAGGTCGATTTTGTTCTTTACGGCCCGAGGGGATTGCTCGCATTCGAGATTAAGAAAACAGACCGGGTGAAAGCACCGATGCTCAATGGCTTGAAGGCTTTTCTCCGCGATTACCCGAGCGCAAGTGCTCATTTCGTATATATGGGAACCCGGCATAAGCAGGAAGACGGAATCGATATCATACCTGCCGGGAAGATCCTGAAGGACCTGCCGCAACTGCTGTCCGGAAAGCAGACTTCCAGTTAGAACTTCGCCACCTACCGAATTGCATTTCTCCAAACAGAGTCAGATACTCTATCCCCCAGGAAGTAATCCACGACGGCCTCCCGGAGCCTGGCTATCTCCCTCAGTCTCGGATAGGATTCCGCGCAACCAAGGCTCAGATCGATGAACTCCAGCGCCCTGCTGACTTCGCTTCCGATATTGGCCATCTGTTCGGAGAGACTCATCTCCTTCCAGCGGCCCGCGGCGAGTCTCTATGCTGGCTGGTCATTCCACTACCCATCGATTAACGATGCTGCCGACAAAAAAACAGTGATGCTATTGGCGGCCTGGATTCGTTTAGTGGACTGAGTCTACCACAAGTCACTTTGGCTCAAGAAGGATTTATTGGTAGGCGCTACTTGACTTGAACCGGCGGCATACTGATCGTATAGTGTAATCTCTGAGTTTAAGATCAGCGATGGATATATGTAATGGATAAACTGGAAACAACAGTACCCGGGCGGATGTATGAGCTGGACTGGCTGAGGGTGATCGTGACGATCAACCTGATACCGTTCCACGTGGCGTGGATGATGACCAACGTAAACGGATTCTCTTTCGTCGGAAAGGGAACCGTCGCCTGGTATATCCTCCATGGCTATGTCCAATTCGTCAGCCCGCTTCATATGTACCTGCTCCTCCTCGTGGCCGGCACCAGCACATTCCTTTCGCTGCACCGCCGGTCGCCTGGACAGTACACCAGAGAACGCGTCAAGCGGCTGCTGATCCCCCTGTTTGCTTTCATGATCTTTCTTTTCCCTGTACTGGGATTTTTCTGGCCCCCGGCCCAGTACATGATCGGGACCGACTTCCTGAAACAGTTCTGGCCGTGGTGCCTGACAACGACTTTCTACTCGCCGGTCACCGGCGGACCGAACTGGGGCCACATGTGGTTCGTGGGATACCTGTTCATCTATTCGATGATCCTGCTGCC
>DAOVNN010000180.1 GCA_030630165.1 Candidatus Krumholzibacteriota bacterium | reverse complement strand
CTGTCCTCTTCCTGCCGAGCACGAATCTCTCCAGGGTCTGGAGCCTGTTGTTCGGGGTGCGGCCCTTCATCAGCGACCGGGAGATCGGAAGCAGGTCGACATGAGTCCGGGGCATACCCATAGGCAGGTTGTGGAAGGTCATCCTGTCGGCGAGAAAGGGGACGTCGAAGGTGTTCCCGTTGAAGGTGACGAGCACCTCGCGGGAGTCGAGCAGCCCGGATACGAATGAGAGAACGGCGCGCTCCTCGGTATAGTCCCTCGCGAAGAACTGATCGATGATAAGATCATCTCCTTCGCTGTACATGATCCCGACGAGGAAGAGGGGCGTGTTGCGAAGCCCGGTAGTCTCGAGGTCGAGGTATACGATCGATCCGGCCGGCACCTTGATGAGCGCCTCGAACGGCCGGCATCCGGCGGGCAGTTTCGCGGGAGCCGAAGCGAGGGCTTCGATGTACCCCTCATGCGTTGCCGTTCCCCTCTCCCAGATCTTTCCAGCACTCTCTCTCACCCTCCAGAACACTCCTTCCGGCGTTTCGACTTCCCTGCCGGGAACGAGGACCTTGATCGTCCCGGGATGAGGTTCGGTAGGGAGATGCTCATCGGTCACCGGAATATCAGCCAGAACAGGCACCTGCGGCCTCGAGGGTTTATCACTGGATTCTCCTTCCTCCCGCTCCGGAGCCACGGGAACGGGCGGAACCTCCGGCGCAGGCGCCTTCCTGCCCCCGAAAACCCCTCTGGCGCGGTCCTTGAGCCTCTGAAGCTCGTTCTTCAGGTCATGCCCATCGTTCTCAGTCATCTTCCAGTAACCCTCTCTCTCAACCCTTTCAGCCATCGACATGATAAAGGCTGCGGCTAATGCATTCAAGCGGTCCGTATCTTGCAATCGGACGAAAAAGTGCACTTTTACTTGACTGCATACCTGATATACAGATATTTTACACCGAACAGATGGGCAGGATGATGAACAGGGAAAAGAAAATAACAATATTCGTGGTAATCGCGGCGGTAATCTCCGCGGTCCTCATCACTGCTTCCAACAGGGAGGCGCCGATAGAGGAACCTGAGATGGCCCCCGCTTCCATGGTCGCAGAGGCCGCTCCCGGCCTGAGCCTCCCCGTGCCCCCGTCTCCCTCCGAACCGGACTACTCCGGAAAGATCAAGAAGAACTCGAGTTTCTCCGATGTGATGACCGCCTGCGGCGCTACCCACCAGCAGGTATACGACATCGTCCGCGAGGCAAAGAATGTATACAACCTCAGCAATATCCGGCCCGGGCAGAAATATGAGATATTCACCGGCGACGGCGGCGGGATCGAAAAGATCCGCCTCTCGACCAGTGACGAGACTGCGTTTGTCGAGATCATCTGCACCCCCGGCGGAATCGAGGTCGAGCGGATAGAGTACCCGTACGAGATCACCGTAAGGGAAGTATCGGGCATTATCACTCAGTCGCTGTTCGCATCGATCATCGAACAGGATCTGCCGCAGGAACTAGGAGCGAATCTCGTCAACATCTACGCGTGGGACATCGATTTCTTCACAGAGATCAGGAAGAACGACTTCTTCAGGGTGATATACGAGGAACGCAGGATGCTCGACGGCCCGGATCACGAGGAAAAGACAGGTATCGGGCGGATACTGGCCGCCGAGTTCAACACGAGCGGCGAGAGCCGTTACTGCTTCCTCTTCCAGAACGAGGAGGAATTCCCCGACTACTTCGATTACAATGGAAAATCGCTCCGCAAGCAGCTCCTCAAGGCGCCGCTGAACTATACACGGATCAGCTCTGGTTACAGTAAGAGGCGTTTCCATCCGGTCCTCCACACTTATGCCCCTCATCTCGGAATCGACTACGCCGCGCCGACAGGAACACCGGTCCAGTCAACCGGTGACGGCACGGTGATGACCGCTTCGAGGACGAGGGCAAACGGAAACTACGTGAAGATCAGGCACAACAACAGCTACATAAGCTACTATCTCCACCTGAGCAAGTTCGGCAGGGGGATCAAATCGGGAGTGAAGGTCAAGCAGGGTCAGACCATCGGATACGTCGGTGCGACCGGTTACGCGACCGGGCCGCACCTCGACTACCGCGTCAAGAAGAACGGCAGGTTCGTCAATCCGCGCAGACTGAAGCTTCCCCCCGCCAAACCGGTCAGCAGCGAAAAAATGGCCGCTTTCACGGCAAAGCGTGATTCGCTCGTGGCCGTGATGCGAGTAGTGCCGGTCCGCGATCCCAGGGGCGACTACTTCGCCGAGGGCAGCGGACTCGCCTCCGAGGCGCCGGGCAGGCCGGGCGGAAGCGGCAGCTCTCCCCTTCCCCACTGAGCGATGAAATCCTCTGAACGAATCCTCGTCCACGCATGCTGCGCATCCTGCTCGAGCTATGTCCTCGAATACCTCCAGGAGAAATACGATGTCGCAGCTTACTACTACAACCCGAACATCCAGCCTGAGGCCGAGTACCGGTTGAGGCTCAGCGAGATGAAGCCCGTCTGCGAGCGCCTCGGGATAGATCTCATAGAAGGATCAGATGACTTCGATATATGGAGCTCTGCGATCGCACCGTATGCCCACCTTCCCGAGAAGAGCGAGCGCTGCAGAGTGTGCTACCGGTTGAGGCTGGAAGAGACGGCGAGGAAGGCCGCGGAGATGGGAATCGGACTCTTCACGACGACGCTATCTGTCAGTCCGCACAAGATACACGCCTGGATCGTCGAAGAAGGACTGGCTTCAGGGAAAAAGCACGGCGTCGCCTTTCTCGAGGAAGACTTCAAGAAAAAGGGCGGGTTCCAGGAAAGCTGCAGGAAGAGCCGCGAGTACGGCCTCACAAGACAGGACTACTGCGGGTGTCTATTCAGCCTTGAAGAAGCGAAGAAGAGGCGGAAGGACTAGTCTCAGGCCCGGGCCCTGATGATTATCGGCTTTTTACCCTGGGGAAGGACCTCTCCGATGACAGCGGCGCGGCCGGCACCTGAATCCCTGACAGCATCGACCAGATCATCAGCCTTATCCGCAGGCAACGCTATCAGCAGGCCGCCCGAGGTCTGCGGGTCGTGAAGGACCATCTTCTGCTCCCTCGACACACTGCCCTCGAATTCGACGGATATGCTGGCAAACTCGATGTTCGACGCGCCACCGCCGGTAAGGACGCCGTACGAGGCGAATTCGAGAGCCTGGGGGAGAAGGGGCACAGCACCGAAATCGATTGCCAGCGTTACGTCGGAGCCGACAGCCATCTCGAGGGCGTGACCGATCAGCCCGAATCCGGTGACGTCGGTGCAGGCGTGTGCCTTTGCCGCGACCATCGCCCTTGCCGCCACCGCGTTGAGTGCGGTCATCTGATCGATAAAGAGCTTCTCCTGCTCTTCGCCCAGGGCCCCTTTCTTCAGCGCGGTCGAGTATATTCCGGTACCGAGCTGCTTGGTAAGGACGATCACGTCGCCAGGCTTCGCGCCGGCCGTGAGCACGATGTTGTCGGGATGGATCGTCCCGACCATTGAGAGGCCGTACTTCAACTCGGAATCTACAAGCGTATGACCACCTACGATGACGGCTCCCGCCTCGTTCACCTTGTCGGCGCCGCCCTGCATGAGAAGTTCGAGGACCTCGATCTCGAGCTTCCCCTCGGGAAAGCCGATGATGTTGAGAGCCGACAGCGGTTCGCCCCCCATCGCGTAGACGTCGCTCATCGCGTTAGCGGCAGCAACCTGCCCGAAGATATATGGATCGTCCACTATGGCGGGAAAGAAATCGACGGTGAGGATGATCGCCTTGTCATCGCTTACGCGCACCACTCCGCTGTCATCCGCCTGAGTTGTTCCGACAATCAGGTCGGGATGGTTCTGGGGAGGGAGCTTATGCAGAACTGGCCACAACTCCGTCGGGCTGAGCTTGGAAGCTCAGCCTGAACAGGAAGCCATGGCCGTCAAACGGTACTTCTTTGACATCTTCACCCTTTTCAGGTGACAGGCCTGGGAAATTACTCGGCCGGCGAGATAGCTTCGGTCGGACAAACTTCGACGCAGGCGCCGCAGTCTGTGCAGATCTCGGGGTTGATCTTGTACTTATCGTCGCCCTCGCTTATCGCCTCTACCGGGCACTCAGGTACGCAGGCGCCGCAGCTGATGCACTCGTCACTGATTACGTGAGCCATTATTTCCTCCATTGAGGTAATCCAACATCTAAAAAAACTGCTCCTATTTAATATATAAATCCTCTAATCCGGTCAATGATTATCGTCGCATCATCCCGGGAGGCATCGATTTTTTTTCGGGGGCCTCACCGGAGGGCAGGAGGCGCACAAAGAGCGCATTCTCCCATATCAGGTGTGCCGCCATCTTCCTGGCCAGGTCGTACTGTACCCGGGCGATCAGCTCCAGATTGTCCGTTCCGTCCCTGTAGAGGCGATCCAGGCCGATTCCGAGCGCTTCTCCCGCGCTGGAGAGCTCCCGCCTGGAAAGCCTCGATACGAGGCGGCTTCTCGCCGCGGTCACCGCCTCGGGAGTAAGAAAATCCCCGTCCACTCCCTGTATATTCCCTTTCAGAGCCGTTTCCGCTGTTTCCGCGTTCTCTCCCCTCGTGGACAGCCTTGCCGTGACTACAGCGTGCCCTGCGACCAGCGCCATCGAGCAGCCGGTCGAATAGGCCAGCCCCCTCGTCTCCCTGATATCGAGCTGCATATGCCTGCTGAGAGCCTCGGCAGCTACTGCCATCGCCGCGATCTGTTTGCCGGACAGGCCGTCGATCCGCCATACGGCGGCGAGCTGAGCGCCGCTGCCCGGTGCTGTTCCATCGACCGTTCCGCTTACCGGCGGGGGTACGATATCGGGACAGGCGGCGGAACCGGTCATCCTGTATTCCCCGAAGACACCACGGAGAAGATCGAGCGACTCAGCCTTCCCGCGGGGGGAGACGAGCGTCACGACACTCCCCGGGCTCCTGTGCAGATCGTCCCGGACAGACCTGAACATCATCGAATCGACGGACGCAAAGCCTTCAGCCGAAGGGAACAGATGCTTCCCCCATGGATGAATACCGAACATGTGTCTATAGATCGTATTTCTCAGTACGACGGATGACTGTCCTGCGCGCATCGAGTATTCCCTCGCCGCTGCAGGCGCCGCCATCCGGATGTCATCGCTGCTGATGACATGATCATCGAGGAAGCCCGCAAGGAGGAGTGCTGCTTCCCGCATACGGCCCGCGGGTGTCTCGAGCCGGATGAACGACCAGTCAGGCTTGACGAGATAATTGTCCATCGGGATATATGGATTATCCTGCCACTGGACCCTCGCGCCCATTGCGGCGAGATCCTCTTTCAGACGGCTGCCGCCCTCGCAGTTCTCCAGCACCGAATGAAGAGCCGATCCGCCCCATCCCGACAGGTCAGCCGGTCCGGCGCACGCCCTGCCGGGGAATACGAGGCTCAGCGCCTCCACCGGGGATCCCTCTCTCTGTCTCGCGCCGGCAATGATCCCTCCGGCAAATGTCTCATAAACAGTCTCTCCCCGATCCATCCTGACATCGGGCGCCTGCTCGGTTGCGAAGAATCCGTTGAACTCGGGCCTGCCGAGGTATCCGTCGACCAGTTTTGATATCTGCCCCGGCTTCACCTTTTCGACGGCTGCTACCGCCTCCGGCCAGCCCGCCCCGGCGACGGCCATCGCCTCGCCGTTGAGCATCACGTAGAAATGGTACCTCTCGCGGTCAAAAATGTCGGAGGAGGCGAATGACGTCTTTGCAGTCTCGAGCTGCTTTTCATCAGGTCTCCATCCAGCGAGGGAAGTCACCGCCTCAAGAAGCTTTTCGGGATAAACGGCGCCGCCGTACTTTCCCTCGACACTGATCCTCAATGCGGAAAACTCCTCGTGCACCTCGAGCCAGGCCGACGGCTCCTCCAGACCGGCCCTCTTTGCCGCCTCATTCAGCGGGGACGACGGCGACGCGAGGATCTCGGAGAGCAGCAGCGCAGCGGGAAAGAGATTGTCGCCCGCGGACGGCATCCGGACGAGCAGGTCGATCCTGTTGCCTGAATCCGCGATCACGCGGGTGGTTATCTCTCCGCTCCATCTCGGCACGAGCAGCGGTTTATTCTCTGTCCGGGCCTTCTCCCCCTTCGAAACGCCTGCT
>DAOVNN010000095.1 GCA_030630165.1 Candidatus Krumholzibacteriota bacterium | reverse complement strand
GCATGATATCATCCGATTTACAGGAGCTATTCTCTACCCGGCGGAATAAGGTGTCAAGGGTTTTTCAGGGGTGCCGCCAACTAGAATATTATCCAGGCAACGAGCAGGCCGAGCGCGAATCCGCCCATCACTTCGGCCCATGTGTGACCGATAAGTTCGTGCAGCTCCTCGGCGTTGAAATGATGTGTCTCGCGGACCTTGTCGACGATCTCGTTGAGGACCCTCGCCTGGTTGCCGACCTCCTGCCGCAGTCCCGTCGCCTCGAATATGAAGTAGAGGCTTATGACAAAAGTTATGCCGAAGAGAGGTGAGGAGACGCCTTCATACGCCGCGACTCCGGCGGTAAGGGTCGTCACGACAGAGGTGTGGGAGCTCGGCATGCCGCCCGTGTCGAGCATGCGGAACGGATTGAAGCCCCTTCCTCGTATCAGGTCCACGAAGGGCTTCAGCACCTGGGCCGCGGCGGCGCTGACGAGGGCTCCGACTCCTATCTCATGGAGCATCGTCGCCCTCTTTCTCCTTCACCGTACCCACGCGCCACTCGTGGAGGTTGTGATACATGCTTATCGCATCGGGCTTCGCTCCCGTGAATCTCTCATTGAGTAAAAGCATCGCTTGCGGATTGTACATGAAAGTAAAAGGCTGCTCCTCGTAGATTATCTCCTGTGCCCTGAAGAAGAGGGGGCGCGCCTCATCGAAGTCGAAGATACCGCAGGCCGTCGAGTTCAGCCTGTCTACCTCGGCGTTGCAGTAGTCAATCCTGTTGTACCCGCCGACTTTCCTCGCCTCGCATGACCATATCGGAGCAAGATCGACCTTCGTCCCCACCCTCCAGGCGCTGACTATTGACTCGAAATCCTCGGCCTTGTGCCGCTCGACCATCACCGTCCACTCGAGGATGACCGGCTCTACCTTTATACCAATCCGGCCCAGGTGCTCCTGGACCATGACCTGGATGTCATTGCGGATCTGGTTCCCCTGGTTGGTCATCATCTCGAACTCGAACCTCTTGCCGTCGCGGTCGAGCCAGCCGTCGCCGTCGGAATCGGTGAATCCCATCTCGGCGAGTATCCGTTTCGCTCCCTCCGGATCGTATGCAATTGGGCTGATATCGCCATTATATGCCCACATCTGGGGAATGAACGGACTGGTGCATTCCTCGGCGAGTCCGTAGTAGAGATTGTCGATGATCAGCTGGCGATCGATCGCCATCGTCATCGCCCTGCGGATATCCTTGTTCCGGAAGAGCGGGTGCGTACCGTTCCATCCGATGTAGATGTAGGCCCTCGCCGGGAAGTTGAAGGTCTTTATCCCGAAATCGCCCTTGCGGAACTTGTCGAATTCCATCGGAGGAGGACTCTCCATGCAGTCTATCTCGCCGCTCCTGAGCTGCGTGATCAGGTTGACCTGGTCGGGAACGATCTTGAAGACGACGCGATCGAGGTATGGCTTCCCCTCATCGTAATAGCCGTCGAAGGGTATCAGTGTTAGAGACTGTCCCCTGACCCACTCTCCTATACGGAACGGGCCAGTCGTGGGAAAGTCCTCGACTGCAAGACCTCTTATCTCCTGGCGGGTCATGCTCTCGAGAAAATGCTTCGGCAGGATCGGGCCGTCGTTGGCGTCCATGACCTGGTATGGATATACATGACTGAAATGAAATACGACGGTGTACTCGTCAACGACCTGCACCTCGTCGATATGTTCCTTGAGGTGCCTGCCGCTCCATGCCATTGCGGTGTCCTTCTGGGCGGTGAACGTGGCGAGCACATCATGCGCCGTAAAACCGACCCCGTCGCTCCAGACGACGTCGTCGCGCAGATGGAATGTCAGCTCCCTTCGGTCGGACGAGAACTCCCACGATGTGGCGAGTCTCGGCTCGAAGGTGAGAAAATCGTCGTTCTCATCGAGAAGCGAAAGGAACATCAGGTTATAGATGTCCCTCGCGTGGGCGTCGGTAGTACTCATCGGGTTGAGCGATTCGTATGCGCTTATCTCACCCACGACCAGTGTGCCGCCTCGTAGTGACGGCTCCCTGTCCCCGGCACACGAAACGAGCAGGACGGTTGCGGCGAGAACCATAATTAAAAGATAATCTGTCTTTCTTGACATTTTTCTCACTTTCCTTCCGGGTATGATTTTCTCCTGTACGGGAAATATATCAGCCTTTACGATGTCTGAAAACATAATAGTTCGATACTTAAGGAGGTCCGTGCGTACAGGATGCGACATATTGAGCGGGGGTGGATATGAACTGCCGGGGAAAGCGAGGGTCGGGCTGCTTGCCAACCAGGCCTCCGTCTCCTCATCCCTCGACCACACCGCCGGGATAATCTTCAGGAGCGGAGCTGAACTGACCTGTCTCTTCGGGCCGCAGCACGGACCTTCGGGAATCACCCAGGCGAACATGATCGAATGGAAAGGTTACACGGACCCGCATTTCGGCATTCCCGTCTATTCACTGTACGGCGAGACAAGATCCCCACTCCCGGAGATGCTCGCTGGACTCGACATCGTCGTCGTCGATCTTCAGGACATCGGAGCGAGGCCATATACATATATATGGACGGCCCTCCTCATGATGAGAGCCTGCGCTGCGGCAGGTCTCGACATGGTCGTGCTGGACAGGCCGAACCCGATCGGCGGAACCGTGGTCGAGGGCCCCGTCCTCAGGGAAGGATACGAGTCGTTCGTCGGACTCTGGCCCCTGCCGATGCGACACGGGTTGACGATCGGCGAGATCCTGCTGGCAATAAACAGTTCAGAGCCCGAACCCTGCGCCCTCGAGATCGTCAGAATGGACGGCTGGAAAAGAGATATGCTCTTTGCTGACACGGGCCTTCCCTGGGTCATGCCCTCGCCTAACATACCGACCCCGGATACGGCGCTCGTCTACCCCGGGATGGTCCTGCTCGAGGGGACGAACATCTCGGAAGGCAGGGGCACGACGAGACCGTTCGAACTGACCGGAGCGCCATGGATAGATCCGATGGAACTGACCTTCGCCCTCGAATCGGCCGGCGTACCCGGAACATCTTTCAGGCCGGCCGTATTCAGGCCGACATTCGACAAGTTCGCCGGCGATGACTGCGGGGGTGTACAGATATATATCGCCGACAGGGAAGCCTTCAGGCCTGTTCTCTGCGCCATAGCGGTGATAAGGGCTGTCTCGGACCTCTGTCCCGAAGACTTCAAATGGCTCGATCCTCCTTATGAGTACGAAACAGAAATACTCCCGATCGACATAATTTACGGCGGCCCCGGGCTGAGAGAAGGCATCGACTCGGGAGTTGCTTATGAGGAGATCGCTTCAGGATGGCTCGGGCCTCTCGCCGCATCCCTTGAGTCGCGAGATGCCTGGCTTCTTTATGACTGATCAAAGGGTGATATGATGACCGGAGGCAGGATCGAAGGGATCATTCTTGCGGCCGGAAAAGGCACGCGCATGCTGCCGTTGACTGACCACCTGCCGAAACCCCTCCTTCCGGTCACAGGTGTGCCCCTGCTGGAGATCGCAGCGGAGAAGCTGCTCCGCTGCGGCGCTTTGAGACTTCACATCAATCTTTTTCATCTCGGTGAGATGGTCAGGGAATACGCGGAGGAAAAGGGCTGGCCCGTCGTCTTCCACGAGGAAGAGGAGCTGCTCGATACGGGCGGAGGCATCGGGAACATGGCCGCCGATCTCATGGGCGCCGATCATATACTGCTGCACAACGGCGATGTGCTCTCCTCGTTCGGTTTCGAAGAAGCTCTCGATTTCCACATAGCACAGCAGGCGTTGGTAACTATGATACTGATGAAGCCGGAGGGCGGCGGCCGCACGCCCCCCGCGGCAGTCACGGTCGACGCCGGGGGCAATGTCCTCGACATAGGTCCCTCCCCCGTCGACCCGTCCCGGGCCCTGGGATATACGGGAATGGCGATCATCGCCGGGGATGCGCTCGAATACTTTCCCCTGAAAAAGAAGGGCCTCGTCCCCGTACTGCTCGAGATGATCTCCGGCAGACACGGCTCGGTCGCCGGATTCGATGCTTCAGCCGCGGATGATGCCGCCTGGGGAGAGATCGGCTCCCCCCTCTCATATCTCGACATACACAGGATGATCATGTTAGAAAAGGTGTTGTTCGACAGTAAGGTCCCGCCGCCGCCGATGCCGCTGAGAACAGGTGACGGGGCATCGATCGATCCCGGCGCGCAGTGGAACGGCTTCCTCGACGTAGGAAAGGGAGCTCATATAGAGGTAAATACATTCCTCGAGGATTGCGTAGTGATGGATGGCGCTGTCGTACGAAGCGGCGCAAGATTGAGATCGGCGATTATCTACGATAACGATGTGCTGGAGGTAGAGAAGTGACAGATCCTGATGTCCTCGCACTGGCCCTCAGAGCGCTCGAAGGGGATTGGGAGCGTATGCCCGGCGGCGGTTTCTCGGACAAAGCCACTGTAAGCGTCATAACCGGAGGTGGATCGGACAGGCATTTCCTCAGGGTCGAGGAAGAAGGCCTTTCGGCAGTCGTCCTTGTCCATCCGGGAGGCGGCCCTGAATTCGACCGATACATACAGGTCGGGGATTTCCTGCGCGAGAACGGTGTTCCTGTCCCGAGATTCTATTCGATATGCAAGGATGGCGCTGTGGTGATGGAGGACCTCGGTGACATGCACCTCGTTGACGCACTTGAAGCAGCGGACCCGCAGGCAGAACTTGCATTCTACCGCGACTGCATAGGAATACTTTACCGGCTTCAATCTTCCGTAACGGCAGTTGAGAAAGAGACCGACACTCTGGCCGGCATGGTCTTTTCCGAGGAGATACTTCTCGGTGAGACCGACTATTTCGCGAGGGAATTCATCACAAATTTCGTTGGCGCTGAGATTCCGAAGGGGTGGGATGAAGAACGGAAAACACTCGCTGCGGAACTTGCCTCGCACCCCGCTGTCTTCATGCACAGGGATTTCCAGAGCCGTAATATCATGGTCAAGGATGGGACGCTTCGGATCGTAGATTTCCAGACCGCTCACAGGGGCCCGGGGATGTACGACGTCGCCTCCCTCCTGAAGGACCCCTATCATCCAGTCGAGTCCGGTACGCGAAAGACACTGTTGATGGAACTTTATTACAGGTTCACAGGGAACAACCCCGAGCCGGAAGGAGGTTTCGAAGCTTTCAATGACCGGTTCGTACTCGCCGGGATACAGAGGAACATGCAGGCCCTGGCCGCATTCTCATTCCTCGGCCTCGAGAAGGGCAAGAAGGAATTCCTGGAATTCATCAGACCGGGAATCGGGTTGCTCGAGGAGGGCCTGACGGAATCGGGACGTTTCCCCGTGACAAGCGGCCTTGTCGCCCGGATAAGAGACAAGATCATAGAAAGGAACGACTGACGTGTGGAAGATCTTCTTTACTTCGTTTGGGATCATGTTTCTCGCCGAGCTGGGTGACAAGACCCAGCTGACGATCCTCAGCCTCGCCGGCCGGTACCGGTCCCCCTGGGTCGTCTTCGCCGGCGCGGCACTGGCGATGGTCCTGGCGACCGGTCTCGGTGTGCTCGTCGGAAACTTCCTTCCCTCCATTATCGGCGAAAAAATAGTCAGATACGTCTCCGGCGGCCTTTTCATACTGTTCGGGATACTGGTCCTGGCAGGGAAATAACTTACCTCTTGGCTCAGTAATTAGGCGTCCCTATATTCTCTGCAATATTAAATCTATCGGCAATCTTTCTCAATCAGCCAGAAGGCTTGAAGATGAGAAAACTGTCTGCCATCCCCGTTGCGTGCGTGCTGCTGGCCGGGATCCCGGCTGCGGCGATGGCTACCACCTCGATCTGGCAGTGGGAATGCTTGGCCCGAGAATCACCGCAACGATAGCAGAGGGCCGCGTCAATGCCGCGGCCCTTTTTTATTCTGTTATTTTTCAGGAATTCTATTTCGGCGATCCGAGGATGATCGCGATCCACTTCGTATCCTCCCTCGACTCGAGGACTATCTTCGTCATCATAGTCAACGGGACAGAGAGTATCATTCCAACGGGACCGAATACCCATCCCCAGAATAAAAGGGAGAGGAATACGACGAGCGTCGAGAGCCCCAGTCCCTTCCCCATCACCCTCGGCTCGACTAAATTTCCAATCACAAGATTCAGAACAACATACCCTATCGCCACAATGATCGCCTTCGTAAAACCATACTGGACGAAAGCGAGCAGTATGGGCGGAATCGCCGCTATGAAAGACCCGATCGTCGGAATGTAGTTGAGCAGAAATGTAAGCGATCCCCAGAGGAAAGGATTGTCCACGCCGGTAGCGATGAGGAGGACCGTCGCGACTATACCGGTTGAAAGGCATATCCAGGTCTTGAGGGCGAGATAACGTTTGATCTCATTCGTTATCTTCTCGAATTGGGGCATGGATCCGTCGGAATCATCGAGGATCTCCCCGAGTTTTTTAGGGAAACTCGATGCCTCCAGAAGCATGAAAACGGCCGTTACGATGATAAGAAATCCGTTGGCCAGAACGTCCTTCAGACTGTTGAGCACCATCGCGGTATATCCCATGACCATACTCGCGTCGACTTTCCCCAGAATGTCGATATTGTCCGTGTCGACCCCGTGGCCATCGAGCCACCGATATATGCCGGAGACGCGGTGTTCCAGTGCCGTTGCGTACCTCGGGGAGGCCCTGACAAAATCCGTGACTGATGCGCCGAGGAATCCGGTAACGAACGAGCTGACGGCGATGATGACCAGCATAACGACCAGTATTGCCAGCCAGGCAGAAACACCTTTCCCGACAAGCCAGGAAACGGGCGAGGAGCATATCACCGCGAGAAAAAGCGCAAATAGAACCGGGACGACGATTGTTGCAGCGGCTTTCATCCCCGCGACGATAACGATAAAAGCCGCGAATGTGACAAGTATGCGTGATGTCGAGCCGGTTCCATCCATCTGTCGCTCCCCCTTTGTGATCCGTTATTTTCGATTGGGATTATCGGCCGGACATGTGAAAATTAACAGGAAAATATTGATATTGAGAAACGGGCCACCGGATGGCGGCCCGTCTGAAAAAAATCATACGATCCTGAGCCGGATCACAATCTGATAACGAGACCGAGGGCGACATCCCCCTGTACGATCGCGCTGCCGCCGCTCACGCCGATCGAGCAGCCGCCGGTTCCGCACCACATGCCCCCACCCGCGTACATGAACGGAAGGAGAAGCCTCGCGTGCATCCTCAGGCCGATCCTCGGAGTGACAGGTACGATGACTCCGAGCCCGAGCGCTGCGGAGAACTTCCACTCCGAACCATACATTGATGACTGGGGCGCGAATCTGGTCGCTCCTATAGTCATCGTCCCGAACGGCTTCGGGCCGTCCTTGGACACCGTGTACAATCCTCCGACCTGGTAATACTCGACGGCGATGTCGAAAACTTCCTGTGCAGGCTCGCCTAAACCGTACTCCCGGTAAGTGAGGTCGGTGACCTGTCTCGTGTATATCAGCTCGAGGTAGGTATCGGGTCTGATCGGTATGTCCAGGGCGATACCCCAGCTTCCAGCGTCGAGGAGCCTGGCCTCGCCGTCCCATCCCTTTAATGTTCCGCCCCACTGGTATGCTCCGAGCGCCGTGACCATGATCCCCTTATCCTGGGCGAAAGCACTGCCCGTTATCGATGCCAGTATGACAAAGGCAACGGCAACTGCTGCAATCCTGCTTTTGAACATCTCCTTCAGACCTCCTGACTATTTCGTCCAGGCGAATCCTACACTGAGGCTCCACCACTGGTACTCGGGGGAATCCCCGCTCTTGAAAGCGTAGTTGTATCTGGCGCCGGCGATAAAGTTTGTGTAGTACCCGACCGGGATCATGACTCCCGCCTCGGGTGTGAGCCCGAAATGCCAGCTGCTCTCTTCAAACGCAACTATACCGATCTCGAGGCGCTCCTTCATCCAGATCGTCCCGGCACCGAGACCCAGATACGGCATGAAATCAGGATTGTCAAGCGGCGACCTGGGATACCAGTGCACCGTGGCCATGATCGGCGAGCAGTACAGTATCCTGTACTGGTTACCTGTGACATTGCCATTGGTTATCTCGATCATCTCATCGGTCGTCTTGTAGAAGGTGTTCCAGTGCCACGCCAGCCCGAGTGTGATATTGGGGGTGGTGAGCCACCTTCCCGCGAGCCCGAATCCTCGCCAGCTCGTCTTGTCGATATAATCCTTCATGTCCCCCAAGGGGAACGATACGTCGTATGTCACGACGCCTATTGCGTCATCGGCCTTAACTGCTCCAGAGCAAAGAACCAGGACCAGAAAAACCGCAAGAATCGTTCTCATAATATTCTCCTTTCCCGATATGCAGTCGTTCCTGCTTTCACTGGTCCGTTTTCTTCAGGTACGGCGACTGGTCGAAAGCCTGTCTGATACCGCCCTCGACCCTGTCATAGTTCGATATGGACGAGCCGCTGACAACCCCGTTGATCCCGCTCGTCCAGATGACCTCGATATCCCCGGTCTCCCCGTCGAGAGTGGCAACGTCAGTCATATCTATGATGATCGTCCCCGTATCGTACGAGTAGGTATAGCCTGGCGAATAGCCGGGATACCACGGGTAATACGGGTACCATCCACCCCAACCATACCCCGGATACCACGGGTAACCGGGCACGTAACCGGTCCATGTCGAGATCGTGATCCCGGGCAGCATGAACAGGTCAGGCGGATTATTCTCTGGATCGCTTTCCAGCGTGTACCCCATACGTATCATCTGAGCCGTAATCTCGTCGATGATGATCGGGTCGATAGCCTTCGATATCCCGTCGTCGTTCCCGCTCGGGTTGCCGAGATGGGCCACCGTATCGGCGACGGCGAATGTCGTGTATGTCTGGTAATCCGCCTCGGGGTCATAGTGCGTCACAACAACGTCGTAGTCGGAAATGCTGTTGAATCCGGAATCGGGCGCGCATCCGCCCATGACAAGCAGCATGATTCCGAACGCCGCCGTGAGGACATGCCCCACGCCAGCTCCGCGCTTCATCTTCACTGTCATCTCCGGGACCTCCCTTCCTGCTTTCCTCCCAGAATGCCTGAACTTAAAATATTACTACTTGATGAACGGCAGCCCTGCCGAGATCTGGATGTCGATCATCATATTGATCTCG